>DATFEW010000381.1:0-7685 GCA_035250805.1 Pyrinomonadaceae bacterium | reverse complement strand
AAATTCGCCGACGTCTGTGAGATGGTGGTGGATTGAGTAACCGTCGTAAAGGCCGGATCGAATGACCTGGTGTCCTTTGATACAGCAAACGTATAGCCGAACTGGAAACTCAGGCCAGCCTTCATTCGCCGCCGAAACGTTATTTCAAGCCCGCTGTAGTCCGAATAGTCGTTACTGTCGACTATGAACAGACCGCCGGTGTACTGAGAAAACGGCTGGAAGAATGAGCTCAACCCGCGGAGATCGAGTATCCTCTGGCCGATCTGTCCCGAAGTACAGAGGCCGGCTGTTACATCCGCACTTGCGCAGACCTTTTGGGACGTTGCAAGAGCCAAAGTGGCCGCACTGCCCTGGGTCACCGCATTTGAATTCAATGCACGGAACCTGACCGTTCCTCCCGCATTAGCAGGATTGCCGGTCATTAACTGGTTGATGAACGGCACATTATTTGAACCGCCACGAACTAGATTAAATGCATCGAGAAACGTTCCGCTTTGGCCCGGTAGCGTTCCATCTAAACTCACCTGATTCGTGTTATAACCACCGAACAGATTTCGGCCCTTCTTGTTGATGTAGTTGACCTCAATTACATTCCCGTCCCAGACTTCCTGCTGGAAACTGAGGGAAAGACTGTGAATGGTCGGAAACTGCACGTTCGGATCCATCACAGTCAGGCCGCTAGTGCTGAACGCAGGCGGCTGACGGAAAGACTCAGGCGTTCCCGGGGCCGTGAGCGGCGGAAGATTTCTGAAGAGTCCTCCACTCTGAACAAAGCTGTTGCCATTTGCGAGAGCATTGTTACCCGGCGTGCTTTGGAAAATGAATGAGCTGAAAAGGAACGTCGCAAACCGGTCGGACGACATCCTGTAATTTGCCCGGAGCGACGTCTTGCCTTTTCCGAACGGGTCCCACGCGACACCAAGTGAAGGCAGGAAGATCCCCCAATCGTCATCAAACAGGTCGCGCTCTTCCCACCGGATGGCGTTGGTCGGGACCGCACCCAGGGTTACGTCCTGATCAGGAGCCAGCATCGGACGTCCGCCAGCCGATCGCGGCGCAAATTTCGGTTCCCAACGGAAACCCAGATCCAGAAGCAAATTAGGAGTTACCCGCCAAGTATCCTGTAGATAGAAATCAAACTCGTAATGGTTCGCATCGAAGATCCAACGGGTGCCGGCCGGGGCAAAGACACTCGGGTTGTTGGGATCGCTCACAAATGCGAGGGTGTAAGCACCAACACGCCCAAGCTGATCGTTGATCATATTCTCGAGTCGCGCACGGTCATTCGTGTTGATCCCCGAGCTAGGCAGGCCCCAGGCCGCAGGGAATGTGGTGTTGGCTCGACCAAAACTGACCGATGGCTCTATCGCGCCGCCTGCTACGCTCGACCGATCATCGCGGCCGAGTCCGAGACGGATATTGGCTCCAGCTTTGATTACGTGTGGAGACAGATCGAAGGTCATGTTATCCACGAACTGCCAGGTCCTAAAGCTTCGTGCATTGTACGAGAAGTTTGTGTTGATATCTGTCGGGAGGTTGAATATGAACGAATATACGGGGTCAGGCTCAGGCGTGAGGAAACTAAATCCAAACTTACTCCAGCCGACAACGGTTTCGTTCACAAACTTGGCCGTCGGAGACCATCGCCAATTCACCGCCAGGTTCTTCGGTGTCCTGAAGGTATCCACAAAGTTCGGGGCATTCGGGAAACGCGGGCGGCCGCCGTTCACCGAATCACCGTAGGTGTTCTGTTCGCCATTCGCCCATCGGACATAAAAGCTGTTCTGGTCATTGACGCGAAAATCTACTTTCGAGACAAAATCGTACTGCCTTTCCTGTTGAGGCGAGTTGAACAAAAATCCCGCAATATTCAGTCCGTCGCCGGTCGCGCTGTAACTGTTTGGCTCCGGCATCGCGTTTATGTAGTTCATCAAAACCGGATCAAGCGGAATGCCTGTACCCGAAGCAATATCATAGGAATCGATACAATTTGTAGTTACGGAAACGCTACATGGAGGCCTGATCGGATTTCCGCTCGCATCGACCTGACCGACGCCGTTTGTTCCGCCCCGGACCCATCTGAAAACCCCCGTACGTGCTACCGGGGTGAAGACCGTCCTCGTCTGTAGCACAGCATCGCTCGCCCTGAGCATCTGAAGATTGACGAAGAAGAAAGCCTTATCCCGCATCCATCCTACTGGCGTGCCCTCGCCAAAACCCGGATTGAAGAGCGGGCCGCCGACACTGCCGCCGAAAATGTGTTGAATGAAGTTTTCCTTAGCCGTCCCATTGACGTTCGACGCGTAGCTTCGTGCGTGCCAGCCCTTGGATTGATAGATCTCATAAAGATTTCCGTGAAACTCGTTCGTTCCGGACCGTGTTACGAACGTCACCTGTGCTCCACTGCTTCGGCCGAGCTCAGCGGTAAAGCCGCTGGTCACGATCTGAAATTCCTGGATCGAATCCGGGTTCGGGCGAAGCGGTGTGAAGTTCGAACCACCCGCAGTCGACTCATTGATATCGATACCGTCGAGCGTGAAGTTGAATGCCCGGTCGCGGGAACCGTTCACGTGGACACCGCCGCCGGTATTTGCACCGTTAGCGACGCCGGGTTGGAAATTCAGTATGTCAAGAGGATTACGTCCGCGTGTTCCCACAATGGGCAGCGCTTCGACGGTTCGCTGTTCGACCGTTCCACCAAGGTTCCCGGACGTACTCGTCTGCACCTGTTCGGCAGATCCAACGACCTGCACGGTCGCTGAAACGTCGCCCACCTCTAGTTGAGCGTTGATCGTAGCGGGCTGATTGACCAGGGCCGTATTATCCGTTGAAACAAACTTCTTGAAGCCGGCCCTTTCGACCGTCACTTCATAGGTGCCTGGAGGGACCAGATCAAAAACATAGGTCCCGTTGTCCGAGGTCTGAGCGGTGAGAACGCCAGTACCTCCTCCACGCGTGACGGTTACAGTCGCGCCCGCGACCGGATTCCCTTGTGCATCAGTAACGGTGCCCGTGATGCGGGTTGTCGTACCCTGTGAAAATGCCGTTGCTGCCAGTATGAGCAGCATCGAAAACACTAACGAACTCCTGAAACTCCAAACTTTGATCATTTTTGCCTCCGGGATTTTCGGGGCCGGCGTACCTTCATTCGCGGGTCGTCGGCGATCCATCAATTTTTGTTTGAGCGATCTGGGATTCATAAGAAAAATTTGAGCTTTTTCCGAACTCTTTAACGAACGGTTATCGCACTTGGCGCAAGGAACCCGAGTTCCCCTGCGAAAACCAATTGGTGTGATCAAATGTTAATAGAATCGGAAATCCTGAATGTTTATACAGCCAATCAATACAATTGTAAAGTGTCAAAACCCTTCCCTGAAAATGGGTGGCAAGCGGTCTCCCGTCCCTGTGGGGGAGGCCTGAAACCAATAAAGATAATTTAGCTTTTTGAAGATTCATCCAAAATTCTGTTATTGATAAGAGACGAGAAAACCAGGTTTTTAAGTCAAATGTTGGAAACAAATAGCTTCGAAAATACAGGTGGTCTTTTCGTGTTTTACGGACCCGGCTCTTCGCAGTTAACGCAACTGTAATGCCGAGCCGCACTTCCAAACAGCACTGATCTGTCAGCATTTGAATACACTGAATCGCCGCTGACCTTTACGTATAAGATCACCGCTCAGAAACTGTACTTCAGCGAAAACTGAATGTTCCTGGGAGCATATGTATTCGCCACCCCGGTGATAGTGCCCAAAAGAGGATTGATCCTCGGCCGTGCCGGACCCCCGGTTGATGGAGTCTGATTTGAAGTGTACGTCACATTCGGAAATCCGAATTGCACGTGGTTAAAAGCGTTGAACATATCCATCCGAAACGCGAAACTGTGTCCTTCCCACGGCATCCTGAACCGCTTTGTGAAGTTAAAATCGAAGTTCGTTACGCCGTCTATGTAAAACGTATTGCGTCCGAGAATGCAGCATTCAAAGTCGGAAACAGAATCCGGAATTGCGAACGCCCCCGCCAGGATCTGCTGCGAAGTAGCTGGAACGTTGAGGCTCGCACCAAGTACCGACGGATCCAGCAAAACCGGGCGCACCTCGTTAAAGCCGTCGAGGTTAAGATCGAACGCCTGTCCACTTACGGTGAACGGTGTTCCATGCGCTAACTTCACCACTGCAGACATCTCCCATCCGCCCAGGATCTGCCCGAGAACGCCCCGGCCATCATTAAATGACGGGAAGCGGTACGTTCCGAAAAACGTAAACCGGTGGGGAGTATGGAACCGCGAAAGGCCCCTTGATACCCTCTCGTCCGGCCCGTTTTGATTGCTGTCCCCGGCTCCCACGAACGTCGCCTCGGATGTTGTGTCGATCGCCTTGCTCCACGTGTAAGCTGCCTGAAAGTTCAGGCCTTCGCTCAGCCGCTTGGTAAACTCGATCTGCAGCCCGTTGTAGTAGCTCCACGCAGCATTGCTGATCAGAATATTCGCGCTGTATCGCGGATCGGGGCGGCGCTGGTCCGACCGCGGAACCCGTACGCTGTATTCGTTCGCCGCGATCGGAACGACAACCGGACATTGGTCGGTCACGGTATTAGCGGCCGTTCCCGCACAGAAGATATCTGCTGCCGGACGAATGATCTGACCGGCCAGGGTTCCGTTATTCGGATGATTTACAACGAGTACGCCGTTTGGATCATGAATAGGCAGATTCCCGAGGCCGAATTTGAGCAAGCCGATCCCGCGGTTCCCCGTATAACTTAAACGAAGTGCCGAGGCCCAGGGCAGCTGACGTTCAAACGTCAGGTTCCACTGCTGGGTGTATGGCATTTCAAGATCAGGATTTGGAATAGCTATGGAGTGGCGCGTCGTCTGCGGCCCCGGGACAAATACAAACCCATTTGTCGGATCCTGGAGGTTCGTCGGGTTGAATCTGAACGACGGAATTGTTTCGTTTATAAAAAGCGCGTTTGGCGGATTAAATCGCACCGTGGCACCGCCCTGTGAGAATACAGACTGAAAAAGTCTGCCGTGGTAAACACCATACCCGCCGCGGATCGAACTTTGGCCTGGATCACCAAAGATCCTCCTCAAGAAACCGTTCTCAAATTCGGGGCTGTACGCAAACCCGACCCTCGGTTCAATGTTGTTGTCGTCGTTGCCGAAGCCATAATCGATCAGGCCATTGGCTTCGCGGGGAGCTTTAACGTATTCATACCGAACACCCAGATTCAGTGTTAAGTTTGGAGATACTTTCCACGTATCCTCTACGTAAAAGTTGCTTTCCCCTAGACGGTTCTCAAGAAAAAACGGGCCGTAACCGTCCTGGTAATTCCCTACGCAGCCATTTAGAAACGCCTCGAAACCGTTGGCGTAGTTGATTGTGATAGTAGGCGGAGCCGGCGGCGGTAGTGGATTAGGCACAATACACGAAGTGGTAAAATTCCAAAATCCGCGCGAAAAATTGTCCGCGAGGTCGTCCAGGTCCTGGTCTCGAATATCGACTCCGGCCTTTAGGAAATGGTTCCCGCCGAGTACTGCCGATAAGTTGTAAACGAATTGATTATCTGTTTGATATCTCTGGATCGGAAAATTTCCAGCACTTCCGATCGAGGTATTGCCTCCGATCGCCGCGGCTTGAATAAAGCGGATCACAGGCGTGTCATTTCCCGCCGCAATGTTCACAAGTGTCGTTCGAAGCCCGAGTCCGTACCTAAATTCACCAACGATGTTTGGAGTGAAGATGTGAGTCCAGGTCAGCCCGTAGTTTATCTGCTTGTTATTCTGATCGGCCCTTTCACCAGGGATAAGATCGCCTGCCGCAAACCGCTGTCTCGTGTATTGCCACCGCCCGAAAATAGTGTCCTTACTCGTCGCATTCCAATCAAACCTGGCCGAATAATCACGGGCCGGAAAATCAAAGCTATTTGGTGCCTCAAACACTCGCGGCCCTCGTGCGCTGTTGGGTACCGCGTCCGCAAACCGGTCGATGACCGACTGCATAAAAGCCCTGTTGCCAGGCGTGTCAAACCGAAAGGCAGGATTTGGATGTTTAAACCAGTTCGCCGGGTCCCTTTCGCTCATCAAAAATACGTCCCGCGAATAGTTTTGCGCTCCAGTGTTTTCACGATGGTCAAGGCTCAGAAATCCGAAGAACTTGTTCTTCCAGATAGGAAAGCCCACGACGCCGCCGAACTGGTTCATGCGCTGAACCGGCTTTGGACCGTGAGCAAAGAAAGATTTAGCGTTGAGTGCGCTGTTATTGTGAAACCAATAAACACTGCCGTTGATATCGTTGGTTCCGGACAACGTCTGCACCAAGACCACGGCGCCATAACCCCGGCCAAATTCTGCCGTGAAGCTATTGGTGATCACTTGAAATTCTTTAATCGTTGCAACGGACGCACCCTGCCGGTTTTGATTTTCCGAAGAATCGTCGTTGTTGACCCCGTTGATCTGAAATGTGGCTCCTCGTGTGCCCGTGCCGTTGAAGTTTACTGACGATCCGGATGAGGCCGTGGGATTATTTTGGCCCGCTGTCGGGTTCTCCTGATATCCGGCAAAGGTTTCGGCGAGAGTTAGGAAGTTGCTTTGATTAGCCACCGGCCTTTCCAGTATCTGCGCGCTGGTCAAGGAGCTCGTGATCTGCTGGTTTGTGGTGTTTATCGGCTCAGCCTCTTCGGTGATCGTCACTTCGCCCGTGACAGACGGATCGAGCCTGATATCTATAACAGAGGTTTCGTTAAGCCTGACCGCCACATTCTCGCGAACGACCTTGTTGAAATCTGTGCGGCTTGCCTCGACAACATAATTCCCGATCGGCAGAAACGAAAATGTGTAGAGTCCTTCTTCAGACGTTACGACGGTTCGCTCAAGTCCGGTTTCCGTGCTGCGAGCAATCACGGTTGCGTTTGGTACGAAGGCGCCATTCGCGTCCTTCACAGTCCCGCGAAGCGTTCCGCTGACAGTTTGCGAAAGTGTGGAACCGGCTAACGCAAATACAAACACGACGCCAATAATGAAAATTCGCAAAATCGAATACCTTTTTCCGTTCATTGTTTCTTCTCCGATCCTTGGAATTGATCTAGACTGCCATAACGTTCACTTGGGGTTTTAAGGAAATACAACAAATATCCTTATCGTTTGAGACAAACCTTTCCCGCCCGGAATTCTAAAGTGCTCGCGCCGTACGTTGTTAAAGAAATGTTAAGACTTGGAGATATATATCTCGATTTGATTTATTTGTAAAGCAGAAAAGGGGCTCTTCGACGAATAAATTCATTTTCGTCAGCAGATACCGTTTTCTGGATCTCTTCAGGTGAGTCGCCGCGTTTGACCTTATCCAAAATGATCTGGTTCACCAGCAGCCGGGCATAGCGGTCAACCTGCCAGTCGGCGGGGTACAGTTTGCGCAGTGCGGCTGCGATCTCGATGCCGCTCCGCACCGGTTTGAACGTCTTTCGGTCGGTTACTACGAGATTGATCCCTCCGAGGTTTTCGTTCTTGAACACAGACGCGTTCGGCTTGAAGCGGATCGGGATAAAGCGGATGCCCGGGATGCGGCGTTCATTCAAATACTTCGCGAGCTTTTGTCCGTCGAGCCACGGGGCACCGATGACCTCAAAAGGAGTGTCGGTTCCGCGTCCGACGCTGACGTTTGTCGTTTCGAGCAATCCGATGCCCGGATAGA
>DATFEW010000376.1:0-10952 GCA_035250805.1 Pyrinomonadaceae bacterium | reverse complement strand
GTTGTGATGATAGGCCATCATCAATGCGTGATGCCCATCGGCGTGCATCTTGGCCATGTCCATCCCGTCTTTGGGCATATCCATTTTCTTATCCTGTCCAAAGGCCGCGCTCGCGGACAAAAGTATCACCGCCAAAATAGTAGCTATGATTAAATTCGTGTGTTTCATTGCCTTACCTCCTGATCTCGAAAAACCAGCCGGATCCAATTGCGCGATTCGCTTTAACCTACCGGTCCCTCCAGTCAGCGCAAGCATAGCGCGAGGCGGTTGACGAATCTGTGACCCGCCGCACATATACGCACATATTCCGGGCGTTTGAGGCCGATTCTTGCCAGCGTTAGGGCTTGGGGCTATCGGGCTAGGTCTGAACCCACAACCGACACCGTTCCCCAAATGAAGAGCAAACGAACATCAAAAGCAGGCTCAGGCCTGCGAATCTGCGATTCTCCAATAGCTCGAAGCTTCTTTTGTTCCGTCGTGGTGAACGATCGTGCAAGCGATCTCGATGGTGTTGTCGAGGTTTAGGGATTTGAGGTAAGCCTGGAAGCGGGCTTCGCGTTCGGCTTCGAGACCTGGGTCGTTTTCCTCGTGCCAGCGGGCAAGCCATTCGCGCTCCTTTTCGCGAAACCGGTGAAGGTCCAACTCATCCCCAAAATATTCAAAGAACGCGCGGTCGGCCCGGCGGGTTATCGAGGCCGCGACGACGGGCGAAATAAGCTCCGCGAGCGATTCGTCATTGATCAGGTGGTCAAAAGGCAGCCATTGTCGTTTTTGGTCGGTCTTTGGCATGTGAGCCTTTTAGTCAGATAAACCTGTAGACGATTCGTCCGATCTATGATACACTGTTGCATCGGGTGAATGTGCCCGGATCTTTGAAAAGCAGAAATAAGTGGTCGGGCAGCCGGTGGTGGGATCAGAAAAGAACGGCGAAAAAGTTTTTCGCCAAGATCGTCGAGGAGACCATACAAACCTAATCATATGTTGGGTTTGCGTGTCCGCAGGAGGTCCCGGACACCTCCGGACACGCACCGGACAACGAGCGGACAAAAACGAATAAATGATGGCGAGTGTTGTGATTTTGGCACGCAGAATGCAGCCTCACCTTTGTGAATAGCGGATTCGGCCATTTTGTCCGGTTCCGTACCCAGTACGTGCCGCGTGCCGTGTATGAATAGCGTACTGACGGGGGTTTTATGGCAAGAAATTGCGAACAAACTGAACAGTTAAGAAGGATGGAGCACCGATCCAGGCGACTGAAGGCGGCTGTCAACGAGTGGATGAACTTGATCGACCAAACTCGAGAAACTATGCCGGAGGATTCCAGATCCGAGCTTGTAACGACCCTCCGGATGCAGTCCAAAGGCTCGGAACGATCGCATTAGTAATAAAAAAAGGCGAGCCAAGACCCGCCTTGTATTGCTTACAGCTTGTCGCTTATTGCTTATTGCTTACTACTCACCGGAAACCCGCGCTTGATCATCAATGCATCCACATTCGGATCGCGGCCGCGGAAATTGCGATAACCTTCCGCGGGATCGATCGTGTTCCCGACTGAGAATATGTACTTCGTCAGACGTTTTGCGACCTCTTTGTCATACGGGCCTTTCCCATCGGTAAATGCACCGAATGCGTCGGCGGTCAGTACGTCGGACCAGAGATAGCTATAGTAACCTGCCGAATAACCGTCGCTCGAGAACAGGTGACCGAACTGCGGCGTACGATGGCGCATCACGATCTCGTTCGGCATCCCGAGCTCCGAAAGCGCCTTCTTTTCGAATGCGTCGGGGTCGATCTTTCCGTCCTGTACCAGGTGCATCTTCATATCCACTAGAGCCGCCGAAAGATATTCGGTAGTCGCGAACCCCTGGTTGAAGGTCGATGCCTTCTTGATCTTATCTACCAGGGCCTGAGGGATCGGTTTGCCGGTCTGGTAATGAACCGCATACTTCTGCAAGACTTCGGGCGTTGAGAGCCAGTGCTCAAGCAGCTGGGAAGGGAACTCGACGTAATCGCGAGCGACGTTCGTACCGGAAAGCGTCGGATACGTGACGTTCGACGAAAGCCCGTGCAGGGCATGTCCGAATTCGTGGAACATCGTGACCGCATCATCCCATGAGATCAGAATCGGCTCGCCCGGATTTACCTTTGCGAAATTTGAGTTGTTCGAAACGATCGTCGTGATCTCATTGCCCATGCGTTCCTGGTTTCGATAGGCGTTCATCCAGGCACCGGAACGCTTCCCGTCCCGGGCATACGGGTCGAAGTACCATAACCCGATATGCTTACCGGTTTGTTTGTTCTTCACCTCATAGACCGTGACATCAGGATGGTAGACCGGCACATTTGTAACCGGCGTGAAGGTAAAGTCGAAAAGCTCGCCCGCGACATAGAACATCGCTTCGCGCATCTTATCAAGCTGTAAATACGGCTTGATCTCATTTTGGTCCAGGTCGAACTTTGCTTTTCGCACCTTCTCCATGTAGTAGCGGTAATCCCAGGGTTCGATCTTGATCTTTGCACCTTCTTTATCGGCAAGCGCCTGCATATCGGCGACCTCTTCCTTCACGCGTGCGACTGCCGCCGGCCAAACGCCGTTCATCAGCTTCATCGCGTTGTCGGGATTCTTCGCCATGGCGTTCTCGAGCCGCCAGTGTGCGTGAGTCGGAAAACCTAGTAATTTGGCCCGCTCGGCCCGAAGCTGCATTATCTGAGAGATGGTCGCGTTATTATCTCGCTCGTCGCCATTATCTCCGCGATTGATGAACATCTTGTATGCCTTTTCACGAAGGTCACGACGCTCGGAATAAGTTAGGAACGGTTCGATCGCCGAACGCGTGTTGCGGATCATCCATCCCTCCTTCCCCTTGGCTTTTGCCGCAGAGGCGGCGGCACTCTTGAGAGCGGGCGAAAGCCCGGCAAGATCAGCCTCGTTCATAAGATGAAGGGAAAGCTGACTTTCATCACCGAGAAGATTTTGGCTGAATTTGGTAAATAAACCAGCAAGCTGCTGATTGATCTCGGACAATCTTGCCTTCTTCGCTGCATCCAGCTTCGCACCCTGTCGCACGAAATTTGTGTAGTACACCCAGACCAAACGCTGCTGCTCCGGTGTCAGTTTCTTTTTATCGGGCGAATTGTAGACAGTTTCGATCCTTTTAAAGAGGGCCGCATTTTGCGTGATCTTGTCGCTGTGGGCCGCCAATTTCGGGTCCATTTCAGCCTCGACCTTGCCGAACTCGTCGCTGTTCATGTTGCTCGACCAAATGCCGTAGATCGTCGTGACGCGATCAAGGGTTTTCCCGGTTCTCTCCAGTGCAGAAATCGTGTTTTCGAAAGTCGGAGCCTCCGTGGTCTTTGCTATCGCATCGATCTCCACAAGTTGTTCGGCCATAGCCGCCTCGAGCGCGGGCTTGAAATCCGCGACCTTGATCTTGTCAAACGGCGGGACGCCTCCATAAGATCCGACCCATTTGTCGGTGATCGGATTGTCGGCCGTTTCCGCTGCGGCGGACTCGGTTGAAAAGTCGGTCATAAGAATCACGCCAGACGCGGCAGTAAAGGCAATAAGAAGTGCTATCGAACGAAAAGACATTTTATTTCTCCTGGGGACAGATTATAAGGATGATGTTAAAGCTTTTACGGTGGTATAAATAATTTGTTTTGAACTGAAGATCCTACTTTTGTTTGACCTTCCGGACACCTCAGAAAAGTGACAAATTTGTAGATGATACGGAGCGATCAAACACAATTGTATAATCCGCTGTTAGGAAAATTGGAAGAAAATGGTTAACTCTATCTTTTTCAATACTTACGATTTACAGAGAACGCGGCACTCCGTTTGCAAATGCATTGTGAAATTTCAATCTTGGAGAAGAAATGAACACAAAAAATGTATTGCATTTCGCTACCGACCAGGAAGCGAAGTTCGTGTCGGTTCGATTTACGGACCTTATGGGTGCCTGGCACCATCTGACGTTTCCGATCTCACAACTTTCGGAAGACTCTTTTGAGGATGGATTCGGATTCGATGCATCGAGCCTTCGCGGGTGGGCCGCGATCAACGAGTCGGACATGCTCTTGGTTCCGGATGCTTCGCGATTTTGGATCGATCCGTTTACGGAAGAAACAACCCTTTGCGTGATTGCAAATGTAATGGAGCCGATCACAAAAGATGGTTACCGCTTTGATCCGCGCTCCGTAGCGGTTCGCGCCGAAAGCTATCTAAAATTTACGGGAATTGCGGATACCGTAAATATCGGGCCTGAAGCCGAGTTTTTCGTGTTTGATGAAGCAACCTTCCACAACGAGCAGTATTCGTCCGGTTTCAGCGTGAATTCCGAGGAGGGACATTGGAATTCGGGACGCAAAGGCGAGTCGGACAATCCAAATTTTGGATACCACATTCGACCAAAAGAAGGTTATGTTCCGGTCGCTCCCATGGATTCCCTGATCGATCTTCGCAATGCCATCTCAAACACGCTCGGCGAGGTCGGTATCGAAGTTGAATGCCATCACCATGAGGTTGCGACGGGAGGGCAGTGCGAGATCGACTTTCGATTTTCGAATCTCCTTACCACCGCGGACAATCTAATGCTTTTTAAGTATGTCGTGAAGAACACGTCATACGCGTTCGGAAAGACGGCGACGTTTATGCCCAAACCGCTCTTCGGTGACAACGGATCTGGAATGCACTGTCACCAATCGCTTTGGAAGGACGGCCAGCCGTTGTTTTCGGGCGATCAATATGCGGGACTTTCCGAAATGGCGAAGTTCTATATTGGTGGGTTGCTGAAACACGCACCGGCTCTGGTCGCTTTCGCGGCACCCACCACCAATAGTTACAAGCGCCTGGTCCCGGGTTTTGAGGCCCCAGTAAATCTCGCTTACTCCGCTCGAAATCGTTCGGCTGCCGTACGAATACCGATGTTCTCACCGTCTCCAAAGGCGAAACGGCTTGAATTTCGTCCGCCCGATCCAAGCTGCAACCCGTACCTCACGTTTGCGGCCCTCCTAATGGCGGGGCTGGACGGCGTGCAAAACCGGATCGATCCGGGCGAGCCGCTAGACAAGGATATCTACGACCTTCCGCCGGAAGAGTTGGCAAACGTCCCGTCGCTTCCGGGAAGCCTGGATGAAGCTCTTATGGCTCTCGAAAGTGATCATGAGTTTTTACTTAAGGGCGATGTCTTTTCCAACGAAATGATCGAAAAGTGGATATCGTACAAACGCGAAAAGGAGATCACGCCACTCCGGCTCCGTCCGCACCCGCTCGAGTTTTCGATGTATTACGACGTTTAGTTCCTATTTTATCAAGAGTACGGGCCCGCCGACTGGGACGGGCCTTTTTAAATGCCAGCGACTTCGCTACACTCAATGTGATGGAAGTGAAACCGATAACTCTTAAGGGTAAGATCGTTACGCTCGAACCGATGTCGAAGGACCATCTGGACGCCCTTTGCGATACAGGTCTTGACCCGTCGATTTGGCAATGGTCCCCGGAAAGAATCACAAGTAAATATTCGATGGCTTCGTATGTTAAAACCGCACTCGACGGACAGGTCAACGGTGTCACACTGCCTTTTGTCAACCGCGAGAATAGTTCAGGAAAGATAGTCGGATCGACCCGCTTCGGTAACATCGACAGACCTAACAAGCACGTCGAGATCGGCTGGACTTGGCTCGCCACTCCGTGGCAGCGAACTTATGTGAACACCGAGGCAAAGCTGCTGATGCTAACACATGCATTCGAAACGTGGAAGTGCATTCGGGTCGAGTTCAAGACTGATTCACTGAACGAGAGGTCGCGGAATGCGATCCTGCGGATCGGTGCAAAGCAAGAGGGAATTCACCGAAACCACATGATCACTGAGGCCGGCAGGTTTCGGGACAGCGTCTTTTACAGTATCATCGAGAGCGAATGGACCGACGTTAAAGCGAGGCTGATCTCTATGCTCCAGCTCACTCAACTTTCATCGGCACCTGCTGATGTAAATAAGTTAAAATTAGAGCCGGACGCGACTTGTCCGAAATAGGCAGGCCTGTTCGAATCATGGAAAAGTTCAGCATCATTTGTCCGTGCTGCGAAGCAAATTTGACCGTCGATGCTCAGACCGGTGCCATACTCTCACACGAGGAAAAGAAGAAGGTACTTGGTTCGTTCGAAGACCTCAAAGGCGAGCTATCAAAGCAGAAGGACCTTCGCGAACAGATCTTTGCCCAGGAAATGTCGTCGCAGAAGGACCGCGAACGCCTCTTGGAAGAAAAGTTTCAGGAAGCTTTGAAGCGCGCAGACAAAGACACCGACAAGCCGTTCCGAAACCCGCTAGATATGGACTAATTGCCCTGGCTGTCCGAATGATCGTTCCCAAACAAGAAGAAGAATCCTCACCGAAAGATCGGATCATCGTCGCCCTTGACTTTGAATCGGCCGCCGAAGCACACGAGTTGATTGCGGAGATCGGTGGTTTGGTTGGGGCCTTCAAGATCGGCTTGCAGCTTTTCACAACGGCGGGCCCTGATTTTGTTCGCCAAGTCGCCGGAGCGGGGCATCGCGTCTTTCTTGACCTTAAGTTCCACGATATTCCCAACACGGTCGCGAACGCGGCGATCGAAGCTGCACGATTGGGAGTGTGGATGTTGAACGTTCATGCGCTCGGCGGCGGCAAAATGATGCGGCGAACGATGGATGCGATTGGAGAGTTCTCGACTCGCGAGGGCATGAACAGACCAAAGGTGATTGCGGTTACAGTACTTACTAGTTCAGATGCAAACGAACTGCGTGAAGCAGGCATCGAAAAGGAAGTGCCGGATGAAGTTTTGAATCTCGCACGACTTACGGCAAAATGTGGTCTGGATGGTGTTGTCGCCTCCGCGTTGGAAGCCGAGGCGATCAAACAAACAGTCGGATCCGCTGGATTTCTGGTTGTAACCCCGGGAATACGTAAAACGTCTGAAACAAATGAAGATCAAAAGCGTGTAATGACTTCGGCGGAAGCTGTGTCAAATGGTTCGGACTTTCTTGTGATCGGACGGCCGATAACCAACGCCATTGACAAAAAAGCAGTCGTCGAGTCGATCGTCAAAGAGATCGAGAGCTCAGAAATTTAACCGATCCCCCTCAATAATCCTTGCGAAACCCATTCATCATTTTTGGTACGATCGCGGTGGCGATAACGGCGGCCCTGTGGTTCGGCACACATATTACGGATTCGCGCGTCGTGGCCCAAACGGAGGTGAACGCCGGCCCTCGTATCGGTGAGCGGCTTACTTACAATATTTCGTTCGATCGATTCCCGAACGTTGCCTTTGCTGAAACCTATGTCGTGTCGCGTGGGAGGCTCGGCGGTAAGGACGCGATCGAGATCCAGTCAAAACTCAAAACATTGAATTTTTTGACAAAGATCTACCTGGCGGGCGATACCACAAGGACGACCTTCGTTTCACCGGCTGATGGCACGCCACTTTACGTGAAGAATGTCGATGCCTCGACGGGGGCGCCAACCGAAACGCTAACCAACTATTCCGACAAAGGCGGCAGCTTTGATCTAACGTCGATCCTCTTTAAGATACGTTCTTCTGGCGGTGCCGGTACGTTCACGATGTTTGAGAACGATAGGACCTACAACGTATCGTTTCACACGATCGGCGCCGAGACCGTGAAATCCGACGCGGGCGAATTTCTCGCGAGCATAATTGACGTCAGGAGCGAGTACCTTATCGATAACGGTTTTACAAGCCTCAAGATCAGTCTCGCAGGTGAAAGTAATTCGGTCCCGGTGCAGTTTCGGTTAGGAACCGGCAAGAAGAGCGAACTCCGTGGTGTAATCGCAAGTATCCAGAACGCAACGCCCGAGCCGACACCGACACCTTCTGTGATCCCAACCCAAACACCCAAGCCCACGCCGCGCCCCACTGCAACGCCGGCTGAGTATGTCAATGACCAGCCATTAACGGGAATGCCGTTCGCAATCGGTGAGAATCTCATTTACACGATCAACTCAGGCTCTCGAAATATCGGCAGTGTCACCCTTGCCGTCAAGGAACGCAAGCTCGTGCGTGAACGCGACAGCCTGGTCCTTACCGCGACAGTGATGAACGCTAGCGGTTCCGAACTGTTTCGGAACGGCAATGGATTTCGCTCAAACGTCAGTCCGGAAACTCTCGCCCCGGATGACCTCGAATTGAAATTCGACGGGCCGCTCGCGGCTTTCAATCAGTCGGTCCGATTTGATCAAGAAAGGAGCGTCGCGACCGTTGGAGGCCAACGCATTGATGTGCCGGTCGGCACGCACAATCTTCTTTCGCTCATATACGCAATGAGGCTCTACAACCTTAACCTGAGTAAGATCAATCCTATCAAGGACACGCGCGTAGCCGTTTTTTGGCATGGTCGGGCACATGTCTTTACGCTCCGCCCATTGGCCCCTCAGGAAATAACCGTAGGTGGACAAAAGTTTTCGGCGCAACAGATCAATGTTTCAACTAACAACGCGCAGCTCGACGCGCTTTCGCTGAAAGTATGGCTTGCCAATGACGAACGCCGGATACCGCTTCGTTTAAGTATTGGGAATTATCAACTTGATTTGGTGCTCGCGAGCGCAGGTCTTCAGCCCGAAAACTAAAAAATTTAATTTCTAGTTGAAATTGAAAACGACTTTCAATTAGGGTAGAATCATCTCGAGGTGCAAGAAGTGAAATATATCGTCGCGGTATCATCTTTCATATTGCTCGGAGTAGGTGTTTCTATTGCCCAAACGGATGCCGATCGCGAAGCGATAAAACGCGCAGCACTGAATTACGCGGAAGGCTGGTATGAAGGCAATGCTGAGAAGATGGAAAGCGCTCTCAGCCCCGACCTCGCAAAACGTATCGTACGCACGAACCCGCAGGGACAAAGCGGTCTTGGGCAGATGACGGCGATGTCTCTGGTGCAAGGCACTCGCGGCGGATCGGGGAAGCAAACTCCGGTCGCGGAGCAGCAAAAGGACGTGACCATACTTGATGCGATGAGCAACTCCGCAACCGTTAAACTCGAAATGCGTGAATGGGTCGATTACATGCACCTTGGCAAGATGAACGGTAAATGGGTGATCATAAACGTTCTTTGGGAGATGAAGCCGCCAAAACCGGCGTCGAAATAGATATGACATTAAAGGAACTTCCCGCCGGAGAATCGGCACGTGTTATCGGCGTACGAGGCGACAGCCCGATCTCGAAAAGATTGATGGAGATGGGCGTCGTGCCTGGTGTAGCTGTTCGAGTAGTGAAGGCAGCACCATTCGGCGACCCGATGGAGATTCGTCTGCTAGGATACAACCTCGCGATCCGCCGGAACGAGGCTGCGTCGATCGAGATCGAAGGCCGATGACCCTGCTGCTCACACAATGGACCCCGCCACCCTTACAATCGCACTCGCCGGAAATCCCAACGCCGGCAAAACAACTCTTTTCAATGCACTCACCGGCCTAAAGCAAAAGGTCGCTAACTATCCCGGCGTGACCGTAGAGCGTAAGTCCGGCCCGTGGACGATCAATGGCCGCTCGGCGACTGTCATCGACCTCCCCGGCCTATACAGCCTCGACACAACTTCGATAGACGAACAGATCGCCGGCGATGTTCTGCATGGTAAGGTTGAGGGGATCACTCGCCCGGACGTGGTGATCGCCGTTGTCGACGCTACGAACCTGGAAAGAAATCTATATCTCGTCACGCAGATCCTTGAGTTTGGCATTCCGGTCGTAGTCGCGTTGACGATGATCGACGTGTTCGAAAAACAGAAGCACGAGATCGACATCAGAAAGCTTGCCGAGAAACTTGGAACGCCAGTTGTTGCTGTCAACACAAAGACGTGGCGTGGGCTCGATGATCTTGCGGCCGCTGTGAACGAAGCGGTCAACACGCACCCTTCACCAACGTTCACCCTCGACGGCAAATTGGGCGACGGCACCAACGCGGAGATCTTTGCCCGGTACAATTTCATCTCTGGCGCGATCCAGGAATCGGTGAAGCATAACGACCGGGAAGCGCACCGCGTTTCAGAGCGGATCGATCGCGTGCTGACACACCGCATTTTCGGGCTGCTGATACTCGTCGGTGTCCTGCTGCTTATTTTCCAGACGATCTTTACCTGGGCGGTGATCCCGATGGACCTGCTTGCTTCGGCGTTTACTGCGTTAGGCGACGCTGTGCGTTCTGTGCTCGTACCGGGAATGCTCACCGATCTGATCGTTGACGGCATCATCGCAGGGGTGGGCGGCGTCCTGGTTTTTCTCCCGCAGATATTACTGCTGTTTCTCTTCATATCGCTGCTCGAAGATTCAGGCTACATGGCGCGTGCGGCGTTCCTGATGGACAAGTTGATGAGCCGCGTCGGTCTGCACGGAAAATCGTTCCTGCCGCTGATGAGCAGTTTCGCGTGCGCGATCCCCGGCATAATGGCGACACGTACCATCGAAAACAGCCGTGACCGCGTTGCTACCATCCTGATCGCTCCTTTCATGAGCTGTTCGGCACGCCTCCCGGTTTATACGCTGATGATCGCGACATTTTTCGTCGGGCATAAGGTGTTCGGGTTCATCTCCCTCGGTGCCGTGTTGATGCTGGCGATGTACGCACTCGGTATCATCTTCGCGGTCATTGTGGCGTTCATTCTGAAACGCACGATCTTAAAGGCCCCGCCTCCGCCGTTCATAATGGAGTTGCCGCCGTATAGAATGCCGAATCTCCGGACCGTGTTCCTGAACATGTTCGAGCGTTCGTGGCTGTTCGTTAAGCGAGCCGGGACGGTGATCCTCGCGATCTCGATCATTCTCTGGGCATTGATGTATTTCCCGAGAATGATCGAGCCGTCAGCGACCGGCGAAGCACCGAGCCAGAGCGAGCAGCTTGAAAACAGCTACGCGGGTCAACTCGGCAAGGCGATCGAACCGGTCATTGCCCCGCTCGGATTTGAC
>DATFEW010000349.1:0-4455 GCA_035250805.1 Pyrinomonadaceae bacterium | reverse complement strand
CGTAATGAATGGCTTTCCGCTCGAGAGCGGACAACTCTCCCCCGAAGCTGAAAAGGAATGGAAAAAGTGGCTTGAGAAGTCGAAATACAAGCCTGAACTAAATATCGAAAACCGCAGAACGATCTCACAATTCGCTCCGTACTTTTTCGACGACGGCTTGCCAAATCACGACACGATGGGAACGATCGCCATGGACGCAAACAACAAGCTAGCGGGGATGGTGACAACCAGCGGAATGGCGTTCAAGCTGCGAGGTCGCGTGGGCGATTCTCCGATCATCGGTGCCGGACTCTTTGTCGATAACGAAGTAGGCGCCGCGACGAGTTCCGGCGTCGGCGAAGAGGTGATCCGAATCTGCGGCACTCACACCGTTATCGAACAGATGCGTTTCGGCCGCACACCCGAGGAAGCGTGCCGCGAGGCGGTCCGACGCGTCGTAAAGCGCCATCCGGCAAAAGCCAGAGAACTGCAAGTGGGCTTTGTGGCACTGTCGAGAAAAGGCGAGATCGGCGCGTTCGCGGTCCAAAAGGGATTCAGCTTTTCGGTGACGAATTCGGAGTTTCCGAAAGGGAAAGTCTTCGAATCTCGTAGCCATTTCTAAGCCACGGCACAGAGGACGCAGAGTCACGGAGAGTTTTCGGAATAGCGGCCGATGATCTGGATTAATCCTGTACGCCCTGTCTAAATTTCTCAGACCTCTGTGGCTATCTTGTTCTCCCACCCGAATACACATGAAAATGCAGATGCTTTGAGTCTTGATAATCCCCGAGGTTTGTCAAAACCCGTGCGGCACCTTTCTCTTTTAAAATCTGAGCCGCGACCTTCTTCGCAACGTTGAGCAGTTCGATCAGCAGATCATTCTCCACTGTTAGCAGCGAATCGACGTGTGCCTTCGGCACCACGACGATATGCGTCTCCCAGAACGGCCGCGTGTGGTGATAGGCAAGAACGTTCTCGGTCTCAAAGAGCTTCTCAAACGTCGTCTTGCCGCTGAAAACCTCGCCGCAGTAGAAATCAGCTGACATATGGGTATTCGCTACGACTTATCCAGAAGCGTTGTGGTGTCTTCCGTGACCGATGATTCGACCGTTTGACTCGGCCGCGGTGTATTGAGAAAGTCTTCCGCCGCTACTGAAGCGGAGAGACCCTGATCGTTTAACAATCGGCGGGTTGTCGGAACCTGTTCGATGTTCGCTTGATGCAACTGACTCTCCTGTGGGGCAGGCTTTCTTATCGGCAGGAATTTGTATAGTACGTAGCCCAGAGCCAGCAAGTATACAAGAACCGCCACGAGCAGATTCATTTGAACAATGAAACTCGGTTCCGGCGTTCCAATTATCAACGTCGCGAACAGGAAAACAGCACTCAAGGTTACGAGCGCAAAACCTATCAATGCTGAACGTTTCACCTCGGCTATCGATTGAGGTGCGTTTCCACGTCCGGCGTCATTCTGGATCGTCTCGGAAATCGCTGATAGAGCTAGGCCGCATTTCGAACAGAAGAGTATCTCGTCGACGACCTGTTGTTGACCGCATTTCGGGCAATGCATAACGTGCGACTCCTGACAAGCTTTACGTTGGAAGTGACCGGCCAGGTTCCATTAACATGCCTTTCGAGCTACAACGACGATAGATACCCCGAATGGAAAATTGCGATTCTTCAGCCAAAACCTCTCAGCTGAAAAGAGCTTACCGAACGCGCCGTTTAATGCAGAGATATTGATGTTATTTTCCGATTCGGGTTTTATGCCTGTGAGCTTCATAATTGTACGGCCCCCGAGCACCGGTGCAAAGAATGTGAAATTTGCGTAGGTCGCTCGTTCGACGGTGAAGCCGGCTTTCTCCAATCGCTCTACTATCTGCTTTCGCGTGTAACGAATTCTGTGATGCGAGATGTCGTCTTGCACACCCCACAACCACATGAACGCAGGCACAAAGATGAGCGAATAACCGCCGATCTTCGTTACTCGATGCATTTCCTTTAGGCCCGCAATATCGTCATCAAGGTGTTCGATAACATCGAGTGCGGTCGTTATGTCGAATGTCTCATCCGGATATGGAAGAGTCTCCGCCAAGCCCTTCTGCACCGTTAAGCCTTTCTTGCGACAAAAATCAAGCGCCTCGTCTGAAACATCAACGCCTTCGGCCGACCCGAACTGCGAAAGCATTTCGAGATTCGCACCCGTACCGCATCCAACGTCAAGAATTCTTGGAGTTTCGATTTTCGATCTAGGGTCCTCGTTTATTTGCTTGAGAAAGGTTTCGAGTATCGCCCGCCTTCCCACAAACCACCAATGCGTGTCCTCTACGCGATCCATTATGGCGTATGTGTGTTGCTTCATTTCCTGTGGAAGAGCGGTGCTCATACAGAATAGTTTACTTCACTTTAAGGCCTAGCAGCTCGCTGGCGCGCGGGCCTTGGTTGCCGTCAGGCGAGAGGCCGTAGCTTTCGAGAAGGCGTCGATGAATTCCGGTGTCATCGACGTAGCAAGGGCCGCTCGTTTCCTTTCGGCTCAGGATCATCAGGCCAAGCCCTTCGTCGAGATATTCGTCTTTGTTTATGCAAAGCATGTAATCGCCCGCGGTCTTATGTGCTTCAAGTTCTAACTCATAAAGTGTGGGGTCATATATACTTAGCGGCTTGAGATCGGCGTGTGAGAAACTCGCGATCGTTTGTGCAAAATCGTACGCGTGCCGGCCTTCGTGAACCAGGGTGCCCTCGCATCCACGTTGTCCACCGGTATCGATGGTCTCCTCGGCAATGGCAATGTAGATCTCGCCAAGCGATTCCCGTACGCTCAAATGCTCTTCCTCGATCCGGTCGTTCGTGGACCGGACGTCGATCAAGCCGGTTGAGCCCGATGCATTTATCTCGCTAACCGGCCTTACGCGAACAAGCATATTCGAGCCCCCGATGAGCTCTACTATGTCCTTCTGCGGGGCAGTGCCGCGTTCCAGGATCGTAGCAAGGGCATCAGTGACCGACTTACGGTACGTTTCGTCGATCCCCCTTTCGAACTTCATAGAATGGAGAAATGCTAAGCGGGCATGCCCTCGGTAGGATTCGAACCTACAACCAACAGATTATGAGTCTGCTGCTCTAACCGTTGAGCTACAAGGGCATGTATTTCAATCTTATTTGAAAAGCCGCCTTCGGGGCAAATCCTAGGAAAATAGCGGGCTGAATATTACAGCATCTTTTATCTTTTTGATACGCTCCGGCAGCCCGACGGCGGATGCATCGAGCTTTTCTGGGGGGTATTCGACCTCGACCAACCTCGCTATTTCTTCAGTGTTTTTCCCGTCGAGAAGGTTTTCGAAGATCGTCAGGTCGAGGTCGTCGAAAGGTTCGATCCCAAGTGCATTTTGCTGGCCGCCGCCGAGGACACGTGTTTGCGAAAGGTCGAATACCCAATCGAGCACTTTCTCGCGCGGCTCGACGTCGGGATATCGCTGTTTGATCAGGGAAAATATCGGGTCCTTTCCTTCAACGTTCATCAGCAGGGCAAAGAAGAAACGGTGTTCCGGGTCGGTGACAAAACCGCGGCGGTGAACGATCTGACTCACCTTGTCGCTGTGAGCAAAGACTTGTTGAAAAATATCGACTTTGTCGCCGTGTCGTCTTCGTGCGATCTCCACAAAAGCCCCGAATCGCTCTTTCGGCGTGTCAAGTTTGAAAATTTGATCGATCTGGTTCGCTTGTACAGCATTTTTCAGATAGCTCAGGAGCTGAAATGTGGTCTGAAAGTCGCTTTCCGCGAGTAGCTTGCCAATACGTTCGTCGGTATCGGGACGCTTCGCGCGAAGGAGTGCTGAAATAATCTGGATCTTCTTGGTGATCGTTTCCTCGCTAAAGAACGGATCAGTCGCAAGCGAAGGTTTGTGATAGTTGAACTGCGGGGGTTCCAATGGACTCTTGTCGGTTCTAACGCAGATGGTCGCCGACGGAGAATCAAGATGGAAAAGCCCGTGTATGTAGCGCCGCCCGGGCCAGATCTCCTGTACGGCACCCGTTTCGAGGAGCTCACAGGTTTTCAGTGACATTTCGCCGATCTCGGTAAATACGTTGATCGCTTCAGTGCGTTCAAAATCATACCAGCTATGAATGCTCGAACCATGCAGAACCTGAAATGCGCCGCAAAACCCATGCTGGTGTATCGACGTAGTGCCGTCAAACCAGAAATAGACGTCAATGTGAAATTTCGGAGCGGTAAATAAGGTGATTGGCGGATCGCCGAAATTTGAATGGACATCTTTTTGACGCGGCAGCTGTCTTTGTTCAAGGCCCCATTCAAGCACTTCCCATGCGGTTACCTTCGAGGGCATTTTCTCATCGCGCAGGAATTGAGCAGCAAGAGCCGGAAATTTTTCCTCGCTGTAATCGACAGCACGCCATGCGTTATCGATCTTGTCTCCAAGCTGTCTAAAAACTTCCATGAGTATGATTGAACGGCAA
>DATFEW010000327.1:0-2865 GCA_035250805.1 Pyrinomonadaceae bacterium | reverse complement strand
AGTGATAAGCAAGTAGAGATTCCTGAGCGTGCCCGGGTCGCAAACGAGGAATAGGCACCAACCACAGACAAACACTGAAGGACACGGATTTTTCAGCCAAAACATCTGTGCTAATCTCTGTGAATCTGCCGTTTCTTTCTTATGAAGTCTTTCACGATTCAAAATGTCACTTTCGGCAAACATGACCTGGCCTTTCTATTGGGCCCATGCGTTGTTGAGTCGTCGCAGCACGCGCTTTTTATGGCTCGCGAGATCAAGTCGGTCTGCGACCGCGTCGGTGTCGGGTTTGTTTATAAGTCGTCGTTTGATAAGGCTAATCGCAGCTCGATCGAAAGCTTTCGCGGCCAGGGAATAGAATCTGGCCTTGAGGTGCTCGGACAGGTAAGGGCCGAGGTCGGTGTTCCCGTAATAACCGACGTCCACGAGCCGTGGCAGGTCGAGAAAGCCGTTGAAGTTGCCGACATTTTACAGATACCGGCTTTTCTTTGCCGGCAGACCGATCTTCTTATAGAGGCTGCAAAGTCCGGCAAGGCTGTGAATGTTAAAAAAGGGCAATTTCTTGCACCGTGGGATGCAGAGAACATAGTCGACAAACTTCGAACAGCCGGCGGTGAAAAGATCCTGCTTACGGAACGCGGCACAAGCTTTGGATACAACAATCTTGTTGTCGATTTGCGCAGCTTTCCGATAATGCGGAGTTTCGGAGTGCCTGTGGTTTTTGATGTGACGCATTCCCTTCAGCTTCCGGGTGGTCTTGGCAAAGCAACCGGGGGGCAATCGGAATACATCGAAAACTTCGCACGGGCAGGAGTCGCATGCGGTGTTGACGCGGTTTTCATGGAGGTCCACGATAATCCCGCGAAAGCGCCGAGCGACGGTCCGAATCAATTGCCGCTCTCGCGGTTGGAAAAGCTGCTTATCAAACTGAAGCAAATACACGAAATGATTGGCGAGGCCGCTGCCGCCGAAACCACTGGATGAGAAAATCTCAAAGCTTTACTTTCGCCTTCTTACTTCTTACTTTTGCCTTGGCAGTTTCCGCTCAGGACGACATCCGGATTTCCGCTACTTGGCAGGTTCAAAAATACGATATCAACGCAGCCTTGCCGACCACTGATACCGATCGAAACCTGACGGCAAAGGCGAAGCTTGATCTCAAGAATGTTTCGCAGCGCCCGGCGTCGACCTTGACACTCCGCATCAGCCCGAACGCCGTGATCTCGACAATCACGATAAACGGCGCGCCGGTAGAATTTACGAAGGCAGAGGAAAAGATCGGTAACGCAAGCCTTCAACGTGTCGCTGTCCGTATGCCGGCTGTTGCACCGGGCGGCACGATATCCGCAGTCGTCGACTACAAGCTAAATGTCAAAGAAAACTCGGGACTCGCAACTCTGTCCCCGAACGGCTCCCAATTTCTGCCGCTTTCGTATTGGTATCCAACCCCGAACAGCTGGTACTTCGCCCGGGGTTCGGATTACGCTCCTGTCCGGATGCTAGTGAGTGGCGGCCAGTCGCTTGTTGCATCGGGCGCGGAAAGTGCCGGAACATTCGACCAAAAGTTATTGATCCAGCCATTCTTTATTTCGGGAAATTTCGAGAAGCAGAACCTCTCAGGTATCGATGTTTATCATCCGAGCGATTCTGGGATCGACGAAAAGAAGCGGGCAGCGGAGTTGGCGACCCTCGTTTCCGACGCGCGAACCTTTTATACAGGCCTGATGGGACCTCCTCCTGAGACTCCGTTGCGTATTGTTGCGGTGAAACGCGGCGGCGGGTTTGCGTCCGGCGGGACAATATTTGTTGATGAAAGCGTCTTTCGTCGTACTAGAACGGATTCGGTAACCGCGATGACCATCGCCGAAGCCGTTGCGAAACTATGGGTTGGCGACTCCCAGCACGTAAGCGGTGATGGGAACGGCGTAATTCGGGAAGGCCTTTCACGGTTCCTCGCGACGCAGTTTATTGAAAGCAAGAATGGAAAAGGTGTGGCCGATGTCGAGCGGATGCGCCAGCGGGTCGGTTATTCGTTGGTATCGCAGCGTGACGCACCGCTGATCCAGGTAGCCCCGCTTGATGATTACTATTATACGGCGGTCGCGAACAAAGGAGCGATGATCTGGCGCCTTTTGCTCCGAAAAATGGGCAGCGACGAATTCTACAAGCAGCTCCAAAGCGGCCTTAAGGATGGGAGCGTTACGCTCGCGGAGCTACGCGGTCTGTTTCCGGAACAAAAGGAATTCCTCGAGGCGATGTTCGATAGGGTGACGGACACCAACCTCCTGGTAGGCCTTCCGCAGCCGGGTGCCGGCGAAACGAAGGCGGCGTTGCGAAACACTGGTTCGACCGACGTGACTGTTAACGTCACCGCCACGCTTGCGAACGGGGAGAAGATGACCGCCCCGACCACTATTCGAGCTACTAGCTTTGGCGAGGTTTCCTTTCGGACCCCAAACAAAGTGGTTCGTCTTGAGATCGATAGCGAAAAGCTCTATCCCCAAGCCGATTATTCAGATGATGTCGCTCCACGCGAAACCACCGACAGCGACCTTCAACTTGCCGTAAAACGGGCCTTCGACAAACAGGATCACGCCGCTACTGAAACCGCGGCACGGCTCGCGCTGCGCGAGTATCCGAATTTTGACGATGTACGGATCCTTTATGCACGCTCAATCCTTGCCCAGAATCGTAACGCCGAAGCCGAGCGCGAATTTCGAGCCGCTCTCGATGAAAAGCTTCCCACGCCCCGAACGCTCGCGTGGGGGAATCTAGGCCTGGCGGAAACCTCTTACAGGGCTAATCAACCAGCGCAAGCACTGAAATTTGCTGAGGATGCGATTCGGGCCGATGCCGAATACGGTGCGA
>DATFEW010000323.1:0-2846 GCA_035250805.1 Pyrinomonadaceae bacterium | reverse complement strand
TATTTATCGAGCGTGCCGCGGTTCTCGAAAATAATTTCGGTCATCGCAGAAAAGAATTTATTCAACAGCCCGACTACCTTCTCTGGATTTTCTTTCTCGGAGATGGTTGTGAAGCCGCGAATATCGGCAAACAAAACGGTTATCTTCTGGTTCGTGCCGCCAAGCTTGAAAGATGCCGGATTATCCAGCAGTTGTTTAACAACATACTCAGGCATGAACCGGCTGTAGTTCGCTCGTGCGACCTCTTCCCGCGCAAGTCGTTTATGGGCCTTTACGGTTTCGACCGTGACCGCAGTCTGCGCGGCAACGGCACTGATAAGCTCGAGATGGTCCGGGGAAAACGCCGCAAACGGATCGAGCCGGTCGGCATAAAGAACGCCGTGTACATTCGATTCGGTCAACAGGGGCGCACAGATAGTAGAGCGAACCCCCTGCGAGACTATGGATTCGGCCCCGAAGAATTGCTCGTCGGTCGTCGCATCTTGAGAGAGCAAGGCGATCTTTTCACGCATCACTTTTTGCGTGATCGTGCGGCTGATCGTCAAAGATGACGTTAGCGCGTCGATCTTCTCATCGCGGGTCTTTACGCTGATCGGGTTAAGACTGAATTCAAGTATCCGCCCGTCGAGTGTTTCATCAGCCAGTAAGGCGACGACGCGGTCCGCCGGCGATCCACGAAAAATAAGATCGGTCGCTTTGTCGAAGATCGCTTGATGGTCGAATACGGTACCAAGCGTCTTACTCATCTCGTACAGGAGCTCGAGGGTCTTCGCTTTCCGCCGAAGGTCCTTGATCTCTTCCGCGGTGGCAAAGGCAGATTCGAGCGAGATATTTGATTGACGGCCGATGATCTCGTTTGCCGAGATCTGCATTTGCGTCTGGCCGAGCGGATTATCGTCGAAGTCGATGGCCTTTGGCACCTGAACCATCGGCGTGCCACGTGCGGCCGCCGCAGCGGCGATGATCGGCGTGTTTCCGAGAGACGGGGCTACGGAAACAACACTCGTTTCAACCTCTTTTCGTTGAAAGAACTCGAGCCGGCTCTCACCGATAACGATCGTGTCCCCTGGTGATAGCGGTTTCTCAAGCATCGGAGACCCGTTCACAAACACGTGATTAACGCTGCGTTTTAGCTCGCCGTTTTCGAAATAGCCATCGACGATCTTGTACAGGGCACCGTCCGCGGCGATATGGGCGTGCTTTCGCGAAACGCGTCGATCGTTCAAAACGATGTCGTTTTCCTTCGCTCGCCCGATCGAAAGGGACGCCCCCGGCACAAGGGTCTTTTCCCAGTTCCGGCCGTCCGGCTCAGTGATCTTTAGAACTGCGCTCATCGATAGAAATAATTGTAAATGTTAATTGGTAAATGGTAAATTGAGCACGTTTTTTTCGAAATGATCTATCTGGATAACAATGCGACCACGGTCTTAGTTCCAGAAGTTTTCGCGGCAATGAGGCCATTTTTGGAAGGTTCCTACGGAAATCCTTCGTCTGCGTACTGCTTCTCCCTTGGGGTCAAAGCAACGGTCGAAACCGCTCGTGAGGCCGTTGCTGCGCTGCTGGGAGCAGCCCCGAACGAGATCGTGTTCACTTCCGGCGGTACTGAAAGCGACAACTGGGCGATCCTGGGCGCGCTTGAAGCTTCACCTGGAAAGCGGCACATTGTCACAACCCGCGTTGAACACGAAGCCGTTCGAAAGCTTTGTCAGAAGCTTGAGACGAAAGGTTACGCGGTAACGTGGCTCGATGTGGACGAGATAGGAGCACTTGATCTCGACCAAGTCCGGGAATCGCTCCGGGATGATACGGCCCTCGTTTCAGTAATGATGGCAAACAATGAAACCGGCGTTTTGTTTCCTGTCGCTGAGATCGCTGAGATCGTCAAAGAGAAAAGCGATGCCGTCGTTCACGTCGACGGAGTGAATGCGGCCGGCAAGATCCCCATCGATCTAAAAAATACCAAGGTCGACCTTTTCTCGATATCGGCGCACAAGTTCCACGGGCCAAAAGGTGTTGGCGTCTTATGTATCCGAGATGGTTTGAATTTGCCGGCTATCCAGATCGGGGGCGGCCAGGAAAATAAACGTCGTGCCGGGACCGAAGCGGTCCATCAGATCGCCGGTATCGGCGCGGCTGCGAAGTACGTGAGCGACCTTTCGCCGATGGAACGGACCCAGCAGCTTCGAGACAAACTGGAAAATGCGATCCTCAAGACGATCCCGAACTCATCCGTTAACGGGACTCGCGATCCGAGGCTACGGCTTCCGAATACCACAAACATATCGTTCGAAAACACGAACGGCGAGATGATCATGTCCCGGCTTGATGATGAAGGTATTTGCGTTTCAACCGGCTCCGCGTGTCACGCCGCGGACAACTCAGCTTCGCCCGTATTAGAGGCGATGAACATTCCGTATTCGCGTTCCATGGGTTCGATCAGATTTTCGCTCGGACGGCAAAATACAGAAGCGGAGATCGACCGAGTCGTCGAGGTACTGCCGAGTATTGTGAGCGGTTTGCGAAGACTTGCTGGAAGCGCGAACAGAGGTTAAGCTGCCTTCTCTATCCCGTACCGGGACAGCTTGAGATAAAGCCCGCGGCGTGTCAGGCCGAGTTCATTTGCCACGCGCGAGATGTTCCAGTTGTTTCGGGCAAGAGCCGATTTGATCATCTGCATCTCGAGCTCAGAGACGGCTTCATCGAGAGTTCCGCCCTGTGGAATGGTGGAGAAGGGAGAGAACGCGTTGTCGAAGGAACTGATCGGCTTAACATTCGAACCTTCGCCAAATGTCGTGAGCGGTCTCGCACTACGTTTTAGCTCCGGCGACAGCTTGTCGGGTGTTATG
>DATFEW010000312.1:0-16859 GCA_035250805.1 Pyrinomonadaceae bacterium | reverse complement strand
ACGCATGTCGGACGTCTTTCGCAGCGGCTTGGATTAACTACGAACCAAACGGCTGAGAAGATCGAGCAAGATCTAATTGCTCTAGTGCCGAAGAAACACTGGATAATGTTTCCCCACTGGATGATCTTTCACGGGAGACAGATCTGCATAGCACGGAAGCCTAGATGCACCGAGTGCGTGCTCGGCGACATATGTCCGTCTTATAAATTATTTGTAGCGTCGGCGGGGAACAAACAAACCCAACCTATTAGACCTGGCTGACGGCGCTCGGTTTTTCCAGCCACCCGATTGCTTCGGTTATCGATTCGGTCACAAACAAACGGGCTCCCCGATTGACGCCCGCCATCTCGCCCATTTTAGTGAGAGTGCCGGGCGCGACGATAACGGCGGTTTTTAGTCTTGCTCCAAAAACCTCGGCCATCCGTGTGCCGCAAAAGAATTTCTCCGATTCCGTCATCCTACCTTCCAATGACCTAGTGTCTAGCAGGATCTGGTTTCGACCGGCTTTATCAGCTTCGAATCGAAATTTCTCGACCCCCTCCATCATGTCTGAAAATGTATAAACACCAGAAAGTTCGATCTGAACATATGTAGGGAGAACCTCTACCGATATCTCAAGACTCATTAAATATTGCCCCTCGAAAACTGTATTGCGTTAGCCAAAAGGATGAATAGCGTGTCTCGCCTAACTTCTCGAGGCACGCTATCCATAACCAGTGCTTATAGATTAACAACCTGTTAAAAGCACCGTCAATTGGTCAGACTACCTTTTCCTAAGGTATCTGCCCGGGCAATTGCGGCATTTGATCGGGCGTAAAACGCGGCAGTAAAGCGTCTCTCATCGCAAGCGTATACACCGCCGCAGCGAAGATGATCGCCGATGCCTGAGCGTCCTTTTCGACGATACGTTCGTATGTGTCGAGATTCGTATGCCAAGTTGTCGTAAAGTATTCGATAGGGTCTTGGGCCGTCCCAATGCCCGGAAGACCAGCCCGGTTAAAGGATGTACTATCGGTTCCGCCTAGATTTCGGCTCCGCGTACTCAACACGCCGGCGAACCCCAGGTCGCTAAATGGCGCCAAGGCCTCACGAAGTACTGTCGCCGCTTCGGGCGGGCCAAAGATGGTCAAACCGCGTCCGCGGCCTGTCCCGCTGTCGATGTTGAAATAGCCGCCGAAGCTATTGAATTCCGCCGTAGGCGTTTCGATCGACCCAAAATGTTTCTTAACGTACGACTGCGACCCGAGCAGGCCCTGTTCTTCGCCGCTCCAGCACGCGACGCGAATAGTCCGGCGCGGCTTAACGCCGAGCGCTTTCAGGATACGGGCGGCTTCCATCATGGTCGCGCAGCCGATGGCGTTGTCGGTCGCACCAGTCGCGGCGTGCCAGGAATCCAGATGGCCACCCAACATGATGACCTCATTCTTCTTATCGGAGCCATAGATCTCGCCTATCATGTTGTAGCTCGTCGTACCTTCCGGAACCGTTCGGTTTCGAATATCGAATTCCAGTTTCACCGGCGTCTTGCGAGCGAGGAGACGTGTTACCCGGCCGAAATCTTCATTTCGCATCACGACGGTCGGGACCACCTTTGAAACGTCGAACGTTCGGTTGTTGAACGCGCGCATCAGCCCGAGGTTCATGGCGGCGTCATTCACTCGGACGGCGACGTTGTTTTCCAGCAGAAACCGATCGACCTGCTCACCGATCTGTGCTCCAGACAAGGCGTTCGGTCTGGCCGGCACCGCGGCGGGCCGAGGGCCCTGAGGACCCTGAGGTCCAGGGTTGGCGGGATCGAAGCGTCGCTTTATGTCCTCGTCCGGAACTCGTTTGGCGGGAGGAGTAAGCGTTTGATCAAAAAAAGCATGTTTGCCAACAAAGACGATCTTGCCGTTCACGACGGACTTAACGCTGTTCAGATATGCTGTTAATTCCTCCTGAGTCGGGTTTTGCATCACGTTCGGATTTGATGGTGCAGGGAACTGCGGGATAACGATATGTGCCGCATCTGCCGTGACAACGCCTTTCGTGGACGGCGTCCACGAAAGGACTTCGAACGTTAGAGTGTCCTGCACAGGCGACAGCATCAGGCCCGTAGCCCGCTCGTTCACCCAGCCGGGATGTCCAAATTCCCACGGTTCAAGGAACGCGTTATCAAATCCCCATCGCTTCATTTCCTCCACACCCCATTTTGCTGCGTTCACATGGTTGGGCGAACCGGTTAACCGCGGCCCGTAGAGGTCCGTGAAATAATGCATCGTGTTCATTATTTTCGAATTCTGTATCCCTTCCTTTCTAATTGCGGCAAATACGTCGGCCGTTTGCGCCATAACTGCGCCCGGGGCCGCGACCGCCTGAAGCAGCAGGAGCGCAAGTGTAATTCTGATCAGCTTATTGTTTTTCATATCGGTCTTTAAGAAAAGAGCGTTCGAAAACGCTCGGGGTATCTAATAATCGGCTATCGCCTGGGTATGCCGGAATTAATACTCTAACATCGCCTAAATTGTTTCGAAAGCGGAGCTGGTTTTTGCACCCGCCGTCGTTTGTATTACTATCGCCGTTGGTACAGAAGCGCTTTGTGAGAACTGATCCATGACTCAAGTATGCCTGCCTATTTTTATCTTAGTGTTGCTCTCGGCGACCTCACTGTTTGGACAGAAGCTATCGGCTGACGAACTAAAGATCGCAAACTATATCGACAAGCAGAACGATGCCGCGATATCCCTGCTCGAAAAGGCGGTGAACATCGACAGCCCTACCGAAGATTTTGCGGGTGTAAAAAATGTCGGGATGCTGTTCGCGAAGGAGCTCGAATCGCTCGGTATGACCGTGAAATGGGTGCCGATGCCGGCAGGGGCAAAACGTGCCGGACATTTGGTGGCAGAAACCAAGGGCACAAAGGGAAAACGGTTGCTGCTGCTCGGGCATCTGGACACTGTGTTGAAGGGAGAAAAATTCCGGCGTGCAGGAGACCGGGCTTTTGGCACGGGAATCGGAGATATGAAGGGTGGTGACGTGATCCTCATTCAGGCGTTGAAAGCCCTGCACGCGGCAGGAGCGCTGAAAGACACGCGGATCATCGTGGTTTTCACCGGCGACGAAGAAGATTCGTGCGAACCTGTTTCGGTGTGTCGCGGCGATATGATCGAGGCCGCGAAGAGGAGCGATCTTGCCCTCAGTTTCGAAGGGGCCATTCGAAACACCGCAACGGTCGGGCGCCGTGGAGCAAGTACGTGGACACTTGAAGTGGAAGCGCGAACGGGACATTCGAGCGGAATATTTAGGGAAGTCACGGGTAATGGGGCGATCTTTGAAGCCGCCCGTATCCTGAACGAGTTTCGCACCCAACTCGGGGGCGAAAAGTACCTTACGTTCAATCCATCCCTGATAGTTGGCGGGACTACCGCTGAGTCTACATATCCAGCCGGGACGGCAACCGGCAAGACGAACGTTATTCCTGCAAAGGTTACAGTTCACGGGGACCTGCGATTCATCAGCGAAGAGCAGAAGGAAGCGGCCCGTGCGAAAATGCGCGAGATCGTGGCGAAGAATTTAGCCGGGGCAAGAGCCAAGATAACTTTTGAGGATGGCATCCCGGCGATGACTCCTGTACCAGGAAATTATGAACTGCTCAAACAGCTTGACCAGGCAAGCCGCGATCTCGGGCTGGGCCCTGTTGAAGCTCTAGACCCGGGTGACCGCGGGGCCGGCGATATAGCTTATATTTCTCACATTATTCCCGGCCTTGATGGTATCGGAATCAGTGGTGGACAAAATTCACATTCGAAAGGGGAATCGGCAAATATCGAAACGATGCCGATACTCACAAAGCGCGCCGCGGTCTTGATCCACAGGTTAACGCGTTGAATCTGTTTCTGCGTGGATTCGGCGCAAAAGTAGGTAGACTCGATACCGATCACAAGAGATAAGCGTGAAGTGTTTTACGGAGTCCAAAGCCCGACTGAATTCGCATTCGAAATTTAGTTAGATCTATGTGCCGGCCAGCCTTAGTTCTGATCCCTATATTGCCGCCCTTCGGCAATTCAATAACGAAAGTCTCGTCACTCCTCTTGAAAGGGAGGAGTATTAGCCAGCAATTGCAAACCGGTCGTTTTTAACAATCATGGAGACAAATTATGTCAACATTTGATACAAGAGATAGCGTGCGGGCAATCGTCGTTGCGACCGCTGCGACCCAGGCCGCGCAGGGTGCGCATTATATCAATGGATCTGATGGCGGTATCACGGGGATGAATGCGGTAGGCGAGGCAGGCGGCGGCCTCAGCGCAAGCCGAAAGATATTTCTGCTCGAAGACTACACATGGGACAAACTCGCGGTTCACTCCGCGATTTACGGTGGACGTGTTTGTAAAGGAAGATACGCTGCCGTAGGCGGAAAAAAATTCATGCCAGTAACAACGGAACTCACGACATTAAAAGATGTTTATGTGCCTAGTCTGTCTTCGGCAGCTCCGGCAACGGTTAAACCATTCCCAGGTACAATGCTTTATCCCCGACGGGGTCGTAGCAAGCCGGGGGATACGATCTATCTTGCTGAAGATTGCCGACACAAACGTCATTTCGATTGCATCTCGTTCGTGAACTGGGTTCTGACCACTGTCGTAGGCCGATTGATCTGGTACGAGGAGAAGGATTATTTTTCAGGTAGTAAGATGAATGCTCAGATCCTGCCTGCGACTCATACGACGTTCAAGAACGGAGATATAGGGGTTAGAATAGATGCTTCAGGTCACGAGCACATCGGTTTCCTGAACTCGTTGGGACAAATGATACATGCCCGCGATCCGGAAAGGGGCGTACAGATCAGTCCGTTCGAAATGGCAAAAGACAGTTTTACAAAGATCTGTCGTTTGCCAGACAGCTTCTTTTGATTCGAACGAGATTTATGCGACGAGCTCGCCGACCAGATCGTACGCGTGCGCTTCGGTAATTCTTACGTTGTAGATGCTGCCGATCTCCGGTTCGATATCTTCAGGAATGTCGTTGATCAGAATGTAGCCGTCGATCTCCTGTGTTTGACCTTCGAGTCGGCCCTGGAAAAGAAGATCGGATTCCCGCGACAGCCCTTCGAAAAGCACCTTGTATGTGCCACCGATCTTCGCTTTGTTTAACTGCTTGCTGATCTTTGCCTGTTCCTTCATTAGACAGTTTCGACGCTGCATCGCTATCTTCGGATCCACCTTGTTCGGCAGGTCGAATGCCGGCGTCCCCTCCTCGTCCGAATAGGTAAATACGCCTACATTGTCGAATTGGCAGTTTCGAACAAACATCATCAATTCTTCGAAATCCTCTTCGGTCTCGCCTGGAAAGCCGGTAATGAATGTGGTTCGGATCGCGATACCCGGAACACGTTCCCGTACCCGCGCGATCAACTTTTCAAGCGACTCCCGCGTACCGCCGCGTTTCATTGATCTCAAAACATTTCGGGAGGCATGCTGAAGTGGCACGTCGAGATATTTCACGGCTTTCGGCGTATCGGCAATTGCAGCGAGGAATGCGTCGGAAATGTGCGTCGGATAAGCGTACATAACCCGGACCCACTCAATCTCCTCGATCTCACCGAGAGCCCGGATCAGAGCGGCTAGAGCATCGAGCTCGCCGAGGTCTTCGCCATATCTGGATGAGTCCTGCGCTATCAGGACCACTTCTTTTACCCCATCCTTTGCGAGCATTCGCGCTTCTTCGATGATCGAGCCAAAGCGCCTTGATCGAAACGACCCGCGCATCGAAGGAATCGAACAAAAAGTGCACGGGCGGTCGCACCCCTCAGCGATCTTTATGAAAGCCGTATGAGATTCCGTAGCACGCATTCGAGGAGTATATTCGTCGTACAGGTATGTTGCGGATTTGTTTCCGATGGGCGTGATGGTTAACTGTGTCGCGTCAAGGGTTTCATCGGCTGCCTTCAGAATTTCACTCACCTGCGAGGTGCCGATAAACGCATCAACCTCCGGCAATTCCTTCATCAGATCTTCGCGATAACGCTCGACCAGACAGCCCGCGACCACGACGCGCTTCGCTTTTCCTTCAGCCTTTAATGCAGTCGCTTCGAGAATCGCGTCGATCGATTCCTGCTTTGCAGATTCAATAAAGCCGCAAGTATTCACCACTACCGTGTCGGCATCTTCCGCATCGTTTGTAATTTCGTAGCCTGCCTCGGACAACTGACCCATCATCACCTCGCTATCGACGAGATTCTTAGGACACCCGAGACTGACAAAACCAACTTTCTTCATAAATAGTTCACCAACCTGGCCACGCGACACAGAGTGTTATTGATTTTCTTTTCCTCCGTGTCTCTGTGCCTCTGTGGTGGAGATCTCTTCCAGCCAATTCTCGATCTGCATCGTTTCATCGAGAGACAGGTCCTTTTCACCGAATCGTACACGATTGTATGTTTCCGTTATTCGTATCGCTTGAGGCATATCGACGGCGTACGCAAATTCAAGCGGAGTTTGATCCGGTGACCGGACCAAGCCTTTTCCCAATAAGATAGTCTGCATACGATCGTAGAACTCCACAATCGATGCGCGCCGCGGCCCAAAGAGACGATCCCGAAGGAGGCTCCAAACCTTTAATTTTACGATGTTGCGCCCCGCCCAGGCAATCAGGCCGATCATGCCGAGTACGATCGCCGCGTATGCGACTCCCCACGCGATAGCAATAATGCTGGAGCCGAATCCGGCTTCCCCGCGTACCTGTTTCCACCATTCGGCGAGGTCCCCCTGAAGCACGCTCCAACCGGATGAGATCGAACTCTGGTAATCGACAAGGCCGCGCCGCACGGTCGTGAACATCGATCGCTGCTCTTGGTTGTCGAACGCGACAAAGTATTGGATCCAAAACGTCTCAATAGCTTCAAAATACTTTCGAAAACTGTTCGTAAATCCAGCGGAGGACGATTCCCGGTTCTGTCCCGCAACGGGCGTGGGGTCGAACGCGACCCAGCTCTCAGTCTCCGGAAAATACACCTCGACCCAGGAATGCGCGTTACGCTGTCGAACGACGTAAACATCTGCCGCGTCATTGTATTCTCCGCGCTGAAACCCATTTACGATACGCGTTGCGATACCCTGCGTCCGAAGCATCACCGCCATCGCTGTGGCGAAATATTCGCAATGACCCTGGCGCACATTAAAAAGAAAATCCGCGAGCGGATCGCTGCCGCCGGCCTTTTGCTCAAGCGTGTAGCCAAATTCGTTCTGAAGGTACGCTTCGATCGTCCGAGCGGTGTCGTATCGATTACGAGATGCGGCAGAAAGCCGCTGCGTCAACTCAGCGATGCGCGGATCGAGCTGCTCCGGCAACTGGAGGTAGTTTGCAAAGTCCGTTGAATATGAGGTGCGGTCGGCACGAAGCCTCGTCTCGGCCGGCACTTCGGTGTCGGACAAAACTTTGTAGCTAACGCGCTCGCCGGTCCGCTGGAAGCTGATCGCTCCATGTATATCCCGGTAGAGAACAGGGAAATTCCCCTGAATTCCTACCATTCTCGGGATACCAAAGATCACTGGCGCGTCAAGCGGTTCAAGATACACGGTCTGTAAGGTCATTCCGTCCTGGCGTCGCGCGAGATCGACCTGGATAAGGTCACGCTCATTTTTCATCCGTGGTTCCTTGATCGCAGCTTTGGTCTTGCTCCAGGATCGGCCGTTGAATGTATCGAGTGCGACGCCCCGCCAGCGGATCCCGGCCGGCGCGTCGTTTTCGATCCTGACACGCATCACGACCTGGTCGTTTTCCTGGATCCGCCCGAAATTCCCAAGTGTCACAGTGTCGGAAAAGCCGGACATCGTCGAGACACCTTCCGGATTTCCTCCGAGCCCCGCACCCCCAACCCGCGGCAGCATGAAAAATGTTGGAATGGCAACAAGGGAAATCAGTATTATCAGCGCCGCCGCGGTCCCAATGACTCGACGAACGGGGATCATGGTAAGGCGTTTCGCGATCTTGTTTTTACGGAGCTCAGTCGATTGCTCGTGCGTCTGGCGGTCGGTTTTTCGTATCTCAAAGAGAATGATCGTGCACGTGATCGTGAATACGTAGGCGGCAAATGCCAAAACGTATCCAAAGCTGATGCTCAATCCCGCGGCAAGGAGCAGCTCGAAAAACGACATCAGGTAGAGGAAGATCCAGTCGCGGTCGGATTTTCGCTGGAGCAGCTTGATCGCCGTTAGGGACAGGATAAGACGGGCAAGTATTCCCGGGAGCATCGATTCGGAGATGGAGAGCTCAAAGACCTGGTATCGTCCGAGTAAGTAGTAAACGGGTAGGGCAACGACGATCAAGCCTGTGCCGATCCGCTCTGATATCTGCCACCGCGAATCTTCAAGAAACCACGCTGCGATCATCACTCCGATGAATAAAGCTGATTCGATGGTCCCAAAGGTTCCCGAAATCCACAGCGAGAAAAAGCCGCAAAAGACGGTCAAATAGGAGATCAATCGAAAGTTCGTTTCGAACGACATTTAAGGCTTATATTATCGCTCAATTCCGGATGTACAGGACTTCAGTTTCAGCTCCGGACCGGCCTCTGTTTCGATGCAGCAGACGCCCAAGACTTTGGATATTTTAAGTGTAAGCTTGGAAAAAAGGCAGCCATATTCGACCCTTAAACCAGCCTCGGGCAGAACTCAAACCTGCGCTTCAGTCGGCGCGACCGGACGCTTCGGTCTTGGACGAATGATGTTATAGAGATACCAAATGAAGCCGTGGGCGACGTAAACGCCGGAAAGGATGAGAAGCATGTACTTGGAGTAAAGGAAGATAAGCATTCCTACGGCGGCCACGATCAGAACGAGATACAGATTACGGCGGCCGGTGCCGACCGTTTTCAAACTCGAATACTTGATGGTGCTCACCATCAATATCGCCAACGCCGTCACCAGGATCATGATCAGATACGTATAGTACCGGGCGGCAAACTCCCCGTATGCAATGATAGGCGTCGGGGCAAAATGTACGAGGGCTGCGACCAGCCCGGCAGCGGGCGGTATCGGAAGGCCCACGAAATTTTTCTTATCGACCTTTGGCGAGCCCTCCATCAACACACGAGGCCGCGTTGCCTGCAGGTTGAATCTGGCTAGACGAAACGTCCCGCACATCACATACATGAAAAGGAGGAAGATGCCTAGCGCGTATTCAGAGCTCGTCTCGGAAAACGAAGACCCGATCGCCCAGCTATAGATCAAGGCGGTCGGAGCAACTCCAAACGTCAGTACGTCGGCCAGCGAATCGAACTGCACACCGATCTCTGTTGCGGTACGTGTCATACGTGCAACCCGGCCATCAAGCGTGTCGAAAAAGATCGCCAGCCATATCGCAATTGCGGCTCGATCGAAATACCACGAAGCTGCGGCCGGCTCGGAAAATGCGAGGTGGAAGCCACGAATCGAATACAGTACGGCGATAAATCCCATCGCGATATTCGCCGCCGTAAATGCGGTCGGTATCAGGTACAGGCCCTTCTTTAGGCCCCTGTGCGGGGGTTTGATATCTTCGTCTTCCATCAGCGAATCTTAGCCCGGAGCAAGTTGGAGCCCGGCTTCAGCCTGAACATCTGTGACGGTAACCGGAACTAAAGAGCCGTATCTTGCGATTATCGATTCGCCGCCTCTCACACGGTCGCCGATCTTCACAAGGACCTCAACCGAGTTCGGCATCAACAGATCTGTGCGCGACCCAAATTTTATCAGTCCAAATTTCTCGCCACGCCGGAGGATGTCACCCTCTCGGTTCCAGCAAACGATCCTGCGCGCCATAATGCCCGCGATCTGCGTGCAAACGACTGTAATGCTTTCGTTTTCAATTGTCAGCGAATTTCGCTCATTGTCGATGCTCGCTTCATTACTTGTCGCCGGCCTTTTTTTGCCTTCTACATACTCGACACGCTTTATCGTTCCCTCAACCGGTGAACGGTTTATATGAACGTCCAGAGGCGAAAGAAAAACGCTTACGACCTTTCCATCATCTGTTTCCTCGACTCGAGTTACGCGGCCGTCCGCTGCAGAGACTATGATGCCCGGCTGATTCGGTACATTTCGGTACGGATCGCGAAAGAAAAAAGCCATGAATGCGGCCAACAGCGCGAGAAGAGCCGCCGGGATCCAAAGCTGCAACGCCCCTAACACAAGAGCGGCGACGGCCGGTACCAGAACAAAGGGGAGGCCTTCTTTTACCATAAATCACAAAAAGGCAAAAGGTTGCGATCGTGTCCTTTTACCCTGATCTCAGGAAAAACCATCTTACCTTGATTGTGTCGCGATTGGAAAACACTAAAAAGCCCGATGTTACCGAACACCGGGCAAAGGAGGAAATGAAAAATCAGAAGCTCACTTACCGAACAGGGTTGTCTTTTGCGTAGCTGTACGCACACCAGGCCGAGATGAGATGGACGACCCATCCCAGCAAGCCCGCAGAACCGATCCAGGAAACGCCTGTCAAAACGAGCCAGAGAATGCCGGCGAGTATTCGGCCGTTATAGATCTGTCCGACTCCGGGCACCAGAAGGCTGAGAAGTCCCGCAACTATTGGCTCACGCATTCTAAACCACCTCCTAAAGAGTTGGTACGTTTTGCGCGGACGTTAGTTCCCGAAAATTTAGTGGTCGATCAGAGAATATACGATCGCCTGGATCCCAATGAAAAGGCCGACTCCGGCAAAAACCGAGAGGGAAACCAGCGGGGTCTTGCCTCCGTGATGATTTACTTCAGGAATCAGGTCGCTCGCGGCCACGTATAATGTCACTCCGCAGGCTATCGGCAACGCGTACGCTACTGAAAAGCCCGAATAGCTGCCTGCAAAGTAAAAGAGGATTACCCCTATCAGAGTAGTGGCACCGATCAACGACGTGGCGAGAATAACTTCGCGCATCCCTTTGCCGGCAGCGATCACCATTGAGCCGATCGTAAAGCCCTCAGGTATCTTATGCAGGAATACAGCCAGAAAAACGAGAAATCCGACCTTGATATCGATTTGTGATGCAGCCGCGATCGAGATCCCATCGAAGAAGGTGTGGATCATGAATCCCCCGATGCCTGTATATGCCGATCGGGTGGATATCAGATGTTCGGAATCAACCTCCTCACCGAGATGGAAATGCGGCGCGATCGTATGCTCGAAAAACTGGGTGATCAGATACCCCACAAGCACCAGAAGCATCGGTGTGTACACGTCGGACTGGCCGTTCGAGCTCGGCCAGAGTGCGATACTTTTTGGAATGATCTCAAAAAAGGTAACGGCGAGCATAAACCCGGCTCCCAGAGCGAGCACGAATTTAAGACTCTTTCTGTAACCCTCATTCAGTGTTGACGGATAAAGGATCAGCCCGCCGAGGACATTGGCAAGGCCGGCGATCACTCCGAAACCCAGTAATTGTAGTGAAGACAGCTCCATCTAATGCGTCGGCATCAACTCTAACCCAAAAGCACGGCGAAGAAAAACGCCATTTTTAGCATATGACTCGTTATAAAATGGGTAGGGTGAAATTAAACAGGTGATTAACGATATTTCATTGATTTTGTCTTGACACGGATTTGAACGCGGGCGTATTATGCCTATTAGCATTAGCTGATTCGTTAGATTGACAACAAGCGAGCTTCGGCAAGAATGAAGATTTCGTTTAATTGGTTAAGCGCACGGGGCAGCTAGATTTTTGCACGACGAGCCCGCAGAATATTCCAAATTGGACGGGGAATTGCAGGTCTGGGGCATTCGCCAACAATCCTAAAACCAGTTCAGGCACTTTTGGTTTTTGACGAAATACGTCGAAAACACGGGCATTCTGTCAGTAAATTCGGATCTTTGAAGATGCCGGAAATCCAGCAAGAACCTCCGCATCTGCCAGTTTTGCTCGACGAAACGCTCTCGATCCTTGGAGCCATAGAGGTCGGGTGGGTCGTCGATGCAACCGTCGGCTTCGGCGGTCACTCTGAGGCGATCCTCGATAAATTCCCGAATTCAAAGGTCATCGGGCTGGATCAGGACGAATCCGCCTTGTCACTGGCAAAAGAACGGTTAGAACGATTCGGCGATCGGATCGAGCTGGTCCATTCGAACTTCCTCAGGTTAAAGGAGGTACTGGCGGAACGGTCGATCGAAAAGGTCGTAGCAGCTATCGCAGATCTGGGAGTTTCCTCAATGCAGATCGACAGCGAGACGCGAGGGTTCAGCTTCCGGTTCGACGCACCGCTGGACATGCGTATGGACGAAAGCTCACAAAGTGAAACCGCGGCCGATATCCTCGCAACCCTAACCGAGGCGGAGATCGCCGATATCGTTTACCTCTACGGTGAAGAAAGATTCTCTCGAAGGATCGCCCGGCGGATTGTTAAGAAACGTGACGAAGGGAGACCGATCGAACGAACGCGGCAGCTTGCCGAATTGGTGGCGTCATGCGTTCCTCGGAGCAAGAAGGAGTCTATCCACCCGGCCACGAGAACATTCCAAGCTTTGAGAATCGCAGTCAACAGGGAACTGGAGATTCTCCCGGGATTCCTAAACGATGCGATCGGAGTACTGGAGATCGGTGGTGTGATGGCCATCATAACCTTTCATTCCCTGGAGGACAGGATCGTGAAGAACACTTTTCAAAGATTTGCAGGCAAATGCGTATGTCCACCAAAGATCCCAAAATGTGTATGCGGGGCGGCGAAAATTGTTGAGACATTGACCAAGAAACCTATAGTTGGCGGCGAGAGAGAATTACAACTGAATCCACGTGCAAGAAGCGCAAAGCTCAGAGCAGTAAGAAAGATCCAGAATTAAAGGCAGACGGAAAGAATGAGAAAACATAATGTACATCGAGTGAGAAAGGCGGCGACGACGCCTCCAGTGAAACCGCTGCAGTGGCGGTCCGTCATCCTCGCGCTTATATGCGCCTGTGTTCTTGCCGCCGGCTTCTTCTATGCCGCTCGGCAGCATTTTTCCACGATCGACCTTGGATTGAAGAACTCAAAACTGCGGAAACAGATCGAAGACCTCGAATCCGAACGCCGGCGTCTCGTCCTCGCAAAGGAAGTTTCGTTGTCACCTGTTGAGATCGCACGAAACACACGACCTGCTCGTGCGCAAGAAAAGCCCCTGGTCGAACCGCAAGCGCAGGAGACGGCTAAGATCGAGGAGAAGGAATCCCCGACAGTAACTACTCAACCTGTTCAGATTTCGATGCGGGAGATCAAAAAACCGGCGGCCGTGGAGAGAAAGACTGCCGGGCCAAAGAAAGTGGTAAAGCCTGGGATTGAGCATGCCACGAAAAAAACGCCCAACCCGAATGAACGCCCGAGAGTCTTCGTTGAAACTGAAAAGCGCGTTGCTTCCGCCACCGTCAAGTCGTTCTAGAACCGCGAAAATCAAAATTGATATTGATGCCGAATAAGCGACGAAGAAAAAAAGGTTTCGATTCACGGCAGACAGCTTTTCTGCGTTACATGCTCATCGTCGCTCTGCTGCTGGTTTGGATCGGCGGTATCAGCGCACGGTTGGTGTATCTGCAGGTGAATCAGCATGAATGGCTGAAAAGCAAGGCTTCAAGCCAGCGCATCGACGTAACGCAAACCAAGATGCCCCGCGGAACGATATATGATCGAAACGGACGGGCACTGGCCGTGAGCATAAATGTTAAGACGTTGTTTGCTGATGCGATGCAGATCGACGATGTTGAAAAAACGGCTGCTGATGTAGCGAGAGTTCTTAACGGGAACAAAGAAAAAATACGCGAGCAGCTATACGAGGCGAAAGATCTGGAAAAGCGATATGTCCCGCTGGTTAAGGGACTGGACGAGGTTGCCGCCCAACAAATGAATGCGGCGCTTGAGACAGAAGGCATTCGCAAGGCCGATCTTCCGAGATATCCCGGGCTTTACTGGCGCGAGGAGCAGAAGCGAAGCTATCCCCATCAATCACTGGCGGCGCACGTTATTGGCTTCAGCAACGCGGACGGCGTCGGCCAGGCCGGGATCGAACAATCCCAAAACGACGCCCTCTATGGTGCGATCATCAGAAAGGAACAGGAACGTGACAGGCTCGGACGCGTGTATGACGAAAGAGTCACGGAAAAAGAACCGCCAAAGGATATAGCGCTGACGATAAGTACGTCGATACAGCACAGAACTGAAGTTGCACTCGAAAAAGCGGCGAAGGCTTCAGCGGCAAGGGCCGCGATGGCGATCGTGCTAGATCATAAAACCGGCGAGATACTGGCACTGGCAAACTATCCGACTTTCGATCCGAACAAGCTTGAAGGAATCAATGCGGAAAATCTGAGCAATCGCTGCATCCAGGGTGTGTATGCACCAGGGTCGGTTTTCAAACTGATCACGTATAGTACGGCGATGGAGAAACAACTTCTCACCCCTGAATCACAGATTGACAGCGGCGACGGAACGATCGAGGTGGGTGATCATAAGTTCTCCGATTCCCACAGTATCGGGCGTGTTGATGCCATCAAAGCATTTGCTCATTCAAGCAATGTCTGCGCGATCAAAACCGGAATGCGTGTGGGCAAAGAAAGCTTCTTTGGCGCGATCCAAAAGTTCGGATTCGGACGCCCTACCGGCATCGAACTTCCGGCGGAAACGGCCGGTATCGTTCGCCAGCCAAACCGCTGGAATGGCGATTCGCTGGCATCGATGTCGATAGGTTATGAGATAGGCGTTACTGCGTTGCAAATGGCAACCTCTTTTGCGACGATAGCAAATAATGGCGTCCGGATAAGGCCGCATATCATCAAGGAAATCAAACAATCCGATCAAACGAAAATCTACGAGGCGCAGCCGGAATCCGTCCGCGTTGTGAGCCATCAGACTGCACAGAACATGCGAAAACTGATGAGCGCGGTCGTTACGGATGGGACGGGGAAGCGGGCTGATCTTACCGGCTATACTTCCGCTGGAAAGACGGGTACGGCGTGGAAATTTGACGAAAAGACCAAGCGTGTGAGCGGGGCAAAATACGTTTCGTCATTCATCGGATTTGCACCTGTTGACGATCCGGCTGTTACTATCGCAATAGTGATGGATGAACCGAAAGTCGGCGGACGAAACGGCGGACAAGTTTCGGCGCCGGTTTTCAAAGAGGTCGCTGAAGGAGTGCTCGCCGAAATGCGCATTCCATTCGATCGCGCACTAGACGACCAACCTTCGGTTGTAGAAGAGATACAGGAAACTGTAGGGAACGGTGATACCCGCGAGCCACGCGGGAACGATAGGCCCGTGAGTGACACCGCCAGGTCAGAGAACGATGGGCCGGGCAAGAAAGCGAACGAGCAAAAAAAAGAACCGGCGACTATGGACCGTCCAAGAATTTTGACCAAGCCGAGATCGCAAATGCAAAAGGAAATTTTGAAAGCTAAAGATAAATTCAAGACTTGAAGATCAAGACCGCTATCGAATATATGGGCGCACGGTCGCCGAATGTGGGGCCCGCTTTGCACGAACGCGACGTAACGCACTTTGCCATCGATTCTCGCGACGTTCAGGCGGGCAGCCTTTTTTTTGCGTTTTCTCAGCCTGAATACGAAAACAACGGCTTCAACGGTAATTTTGAAGACGCGACAAAATACGTCCGCTCGGCGTTTGAGAAGGGGGCTTCGGCCGCCGTCGTTCGTACTGATCGGTTCGAAGAGCATCGCCCCGATCTTTACGAATTTAAAGAAGCGATCCTGCTTGTCGATGATGTGATCGCCGCTTTTCAAAAACTCGCTCACGGTGTTTATTCCGAATGGAACCGGCCGGTCGTCGCGATCACCGGGAGCGCCGGGAAGACGACCGCCAAAGAGCTCACCGCGCACGTGCTTGAGGCTTCAGGGAAGAAGGTTCTACGCAATATTAAGAACTTCAATACCGGGATCGGACATCCTCTTACGGTCCTGAATCTTGCGGCCGATCCCACCTATGACGTAGCAGTCCTGGAAATGGGAATGTCGACGCCGATGAACGAGATCGCACGGCTTTGCCGTATTACGCCGCCGGATGTCGCCGTGGAATTGAATGTTTTGCCGGTGCACGTGGAACATCTCGGTTCCATCGAGAACGTAGCGAAGGCGAAATCCGAACTGGTCGAAGGTATGAAAGGAGGCGGTACTGCAATTTTGAATGCAGACGATCCGCGTGTGGCGGCCATGCATAAACTTAGCAAAGGACAAGTTGTGACATTTGGCGTCAGCTCGGCGGCAGACGTTTCGGCTCAAAACATTCGCGCCGCGGGATTCGGGAAAACGGATTTCCGGCTAGCAACTCCATCAGGTACAGCCGACGTATCGTTTCGACTGAATGGGCTTCACAACGTCTCGAACGCTCTGGCTGCGGCAGCGGTGGGCCATACGTTCGGAATGGACGTTTTCCAGATAGCGACGAGCTTGAACTCTGTGTCTGCCCCGCCTCAACGGGGCGAAGTGCTGCATTTCGCCGACGGTTTCACGATCATCAATGATTCGTACAATTCAAATCCCACGGCGTTGGTGTCCATGGTACGAACGCTGATCGATGGCTGCGGTCCGAATGAACGAAAGATCGTCGTGGCCGGGGAAATGCTCGAGCTTGGTGGCGACGAGGCCGAGATCCACCGACAGGCGGGACGCGATCTGGCAGCGAGTGGGATCCATCGCTTGATAGGCGTGCGCGGCCTGGCGAAAGAAATGGTCGATGCCGCGATCGCGGCAGGATTAAAAGAGTCGGCCTTCGCCGTCGATTCGCGGGCGGCCGGAGAGTTGCTCGTGAAGGAGATACGAAGCGGTGACGTAGTGCTCGTAAAAGGCTCACGCGGCGTGAAGACCGAGCGAGTCATAGAAGCATTAACAAATCGATTCGAGTTGGAGGATACAAGGAAAGCGACAGGTTGAGGAA
>DATFEW010000310.1:0-7036 GCA_035250805.1 Pyrinomonadaceae bacterium | reverse complement strand
CTTGTTAGTCGTTCTTATCCAGGAACATGAGCGCGACTACAATAAGGGAGACGCTAAGCACCACTGAAGTAACCGCAAAATAGTCCCAAGGGTTCCAAGGGCGGCCGAAGTCGTTGCCGAATCGAATGGGAGACGTGCTCTCGTAGTAACGCTCCGCTGACCAGGCTGCAAAGATGTATATCGAAAGAAAAATCAGCGCAGCAATAAACGATTTGATGCTAGTCCGACGTATGATCATTCTTTCACCTTGATTCCCAACTCATCTAGCTGGGACGTGTCGACCTCTCCGGGTGAGTCCATCATTAAGTCCTGGGCGGAGGCGGTTTTCGGGAAGGCGATCAGGTCGCGGATGTTGTCGTTGCCAAGCAGGGCCATTAGGGTGCGTTCAATACCGGCGGCGAAACCGCCGTGTGGCGGTGTGCCGTACTCGAGAGCCTCGAGAAAAAAGCCGAACCGTTCGCGGGCCTTTTCGGGGGTCATTCCCAGAGCTTTGAAATTCAAGGCCTGCACGTCCTTTTGATGGATTCGGATCGAGCCCCCGGCGATCTCAACACCATTTATAACCGCATCGTAGGCCTTCGCACGGATGCCGCCCAGAAGCTCGCGTTCACCCGTCTCGACCGCCTGCTTGAACTGTTCGAGGTCCTCATCCATCGGCGACGTGAACGGGTGATGAGCCGCGTCGTAGTGATGCTCTGCGTCATTGTATTCAAAAAGCGGGAAGTCGATCACGAGCAGCGGCTTGAACACGTTATCCGGGATCAGTTTCTCGCGTTTGCCGACCTCTAGCCGCAACGCACCAAGGGATGCAGCAACGACCGAACGCCGTCCAGCAACTATCAGGACGGCATCGCCTTGCTCTGCGCCGGCTTTCGTGGCTAGCTGGGCAATTTTCTCTTCACCAAGCACTTTCAGCAACGATGAGGTCGTCTCATCCCCAAGCTTGATCCAGCCCAGAGCTCCGGCGCCGTAGCGTTTTACGAATTCCTGCAACTCGTCGGTTTGCTTGCGCGAATAATCTGCTTTGGCTTTCACGACGATGCACTTGACCGCGCCCTTTGCATCTAGTGAAGAGCGAAAAGGTGCGAAATCCGTATCACGAAGCTCGTCGCTAAGGTCGACCAATTCCATGTCGAAACGAAGGTCGGGCTTGTCCGAGCCATATCTCCGCATCGCCTCAGCGTATGTCATCCGAGGCCATTGACCCGGCAGATCGACATCGATCGACTTCCAAACATGGCCGAACGTTCCTTCCATCACCCGATAGACCATCTCCGGATGCGCGAATGACATTTCCACGTCGAGCTGTGTGAATTCCGGCTGGCGGTCGGCACGGAGATCTTCGTCGCGAAAACAGCGTGCGATCTGGTAATACTTGTCGAAACCGGAGATCATTGTGAGCTGTTTGAGGATCTGCGGAGATTGAGGGAGTGCGAAAAATTTTCCAGTGTGAATGCGCGAGGGCACAATGAAATCTCGAGCACCTTCCGGTGTTGATTTCAAAAGGATCGGGGTTTCGATCTCGATAAACCCTTCGCGGTCCATGTACTCGCGAATGCGTGCGACGACCTTTGCACGCGTTCGTATGTTGTACTGAAGCTGCGGCCGACGGAGATCGAGATAGCGATATTTTAGCCGTGTCGATTCGTCCGCGAGATTTTCGCTGCCGGCGACTTCCAACTGAAACGGCGGAACTTTCGCATCGTTCAGAATGAGAAGCTCAGATACTTTTACTTCGATATCACCGGTAGCGAGCTTAATGTTATGAGTGCCTTCGGCACGACTTACGACGGTTCCCTTGACGGCGATCACGAACTCCCCGCGAATCGATTTTGCCTTCGCGTGCGCCTCTTCAGCCGTTTCAGAGCTGACAACAACCTGTGTCAGGCCGTCGCGATCGCGCAGGTCGATAAAAGTAAAAACGCCAAAATCACGCTTCTTCGCGACCCAGCCCATTAGGACGGCCTGCTTCCCTGCGTCAGAAGCGCGCAGTTCACCGCATGTGTGCGTGCGCTCTAAACTTCCAAGTACATCCAACATAAAAATAAAAACGCCCTTCGAGTTCAAGACAGTCGAAAGGCGGAACGTCACGTACTAACGCTCTCGCCTCACGTATTATTGTCGTCAACTCGCAGAATGGCGTTCATTTAATATAAAAACTGTGGAGAATGATACAAGAGCTTTGGCCCGATATGCAAATTGCTTCGAATCAGGTAGCTTCTATTATGGGATAACAACATTACATAGGAGTGGAAGGATGAAAGAGGTAGTAAGAATTCTGTTCTCGGTGTCGATCGGCGCCGCGATGTCGCTCACGGTATTCGCTGATATCAAGGTAAAGCAGCGTATCACGATGAGCGGTATGAAAATAGAGTCGACCAGGATGATCAAAGGTTCGCGCGAACGGACGGAGCAAAAGGCCGAGATGGGAGAGGCTGCGGCTGCCATGTTTCCGCAAATTGCAACGGTCACGCAGTGCGACCTGCGGCGAAAGATCCAGATAAATGACCGCAAACGGCTTTTTCTGATCGAGCCTTTGCAGACCGCGTCTGAAACCGGCCCGGCGACTTCGGTCTCGGAGCGGCAGCCTAGCGGACCGACCAGGCAGGGCGGCACTGTGACAATGACGATCTCGGCTAGGGATACAGGCGAGCGAAAAACGATGTTCGGACTTCAGGCCCGGCACATAATTACAACGCAGGAAATGGTCTCTTCGGCAGATTCCTGCAACGGGGCAAGCCGCTCAAAAATGGAGTACGACGGCTGGTACGTCGATTTCTCGGCCGATTTCAGCTGCCCAGTAAAGCTCCCGCCACAACGGCCCGGAAATATGGAAGCAAGAAGGCCCGGTTGCACCGACCGATTCGTTACGAAGGCCACAGGCATCGGTGATCCGGGATTCATGCTCGAAGGAACGATGAAGATCTACGGGCCTGACGGCACGGTCCAAATGACGAACACGACGGAAACGCTTGAGCTGTCCAGGGCCCCGCTTGATCAAGCATTCTTTGAGGTGCCAAATGGATACGCCGAAACCAAAGACTCACAGGACCTGTACAAAGTTTCGGCGTCGGACATGGCGTCGGCCGCAGATCGAAGCCAAAGCGAGGATCGAACGCCGGTACGCAGTAACACGCCGGTCGGACGATCGGTCGGTATCAATGTCGTCTTAGCATCAGGAGCGCAGGCGAACCAACCTGAGATAGAAGAATATATTCGCGGTAAGATCGAAGCCCGCGGCCTCCGGGCGATAGCCGGAACAGGCGACCATAATCTGAAGATCGAGTTCCGTCAGATCAAGGAGTCGACCGGCAGCAAGGTTGGCGGGATTTTTGGAAAAGTAACGGGCGTAGACACCAAAGCGGGTTCCGTTACAATTGATCTTATCGCGACGCTTTCCGGCGGCGGCGAAGCCAGGGTAAAGAACAAATTTGACGGGCCGCTTGATAACGCCGTCCGAGCCGCTCTTGACCAAGCACTCGATCAACTGCTCGCAAACATCAACTAGAAGTAAAAGCGCGCAAAATAGTAAAGAATAGGCGCGTTGAATAGCAAACTGTCGAGTCGGTCGAGCAGGCCGCCGTGACCGGGAAGGATGGTTGCAGCGTCTTTTGCACCGGCTCCGCGCTTGATCGCGCTTTCGGTGAGATCGCCGAACACTCCAACAACGGCCATCACAGCAGCGAGCGCTATTGAGAACTGGTAAGGAAGCTCTGGAAAGAAGGCCCAGGTGCACAGCGCGCCGAATCCCGCTGCCGCAAGGATCCCGCCGATCAGCCCCTGCCAGGTCTTGCCCGGCGAGATCTTAGGAGCGAGCTTGTGTTTGCCTAACGCTTTTCCGGCGAAATAGGCTCCCGCGTCGGAGCCGAAAATAACGATGAAAAAGAAAAGTAGTAACTTGGTCGAAAGACCGGGGACATTCTCAAACCCTACACGAGTCGATATCAAAAAGCCCCCTAAAAACGCCAGATACAACACGCCGAGGAGGGTGACGCCGATGCCAGCGAGCATTCTTGTGAAGTCCGCCTGAAAACGAAAACTTTGCGAGATCAGTAGTGCGATCAGAAAGAGAGCGATCGCGAGGAGCAAAAGCTCTGGTGCCTTTGCGGGCGCGTCGACCATAAATGCGAGAGTCAGAATCGCCGCGCCGATATAACCGATTCCGGGATCGGCTTTGAGCTTCATCTTTTTCGTAAGCGAGAAGTACTCGAACAGCCCGGCCGCAAGAGCTAGCACCGCCAAGCCAACGAAGATCCAAACGGCATCAGGAACCCACCACGGCAGGATGATCGCCGCGAATAGAAGCGGCAATGCAACCGCGGCTGTGAGCAAGCGTGTTTTCATTGCTTAGACTTCACGTCTCCGAATCGCCGGTCGCGTTTTTGAAACTCGATGATAGCTTCAAAGATCTCCGGCCGGCGGAAGTCGGGAAACAGCGTCGGCGTTACATAGATCTCGGCGTAGGCGATCTGCCAGAGCAGGAAATTCGAGATGCGCATTTCGCCACTTGTGCGGATCAGGAGATCCACCTCCGGCAAATTCCAAGTGTATAGGTTGCGTTCGATATCAGCTTCAGTCAGATGATCTATTACGTCGTTGCGCCGTTCGATATCGGCATACGCAAGTTTTACGGCCCGCACGATCTCCGCTCGGCTGCCGTAGTTGAGGGCAACAGTCATTACCGTACCGGTATTGTCCGCAGTGAGCTTTGATGCGGCGGCAAGTTCCTTTTGAACATCGGGTGCAAGGCCATGAATCTCGCCGATCGTCTGAAAACGTATATTGTTGCGGTGAACTTCGTTCAGTTCGCGTTTGAGAACGCGCTTAAGCATCGACATAAGGCCTGAAACTTCCGCTTTCGGCCGTTTCCAATTCTCAGTGGAGAATGCATAAAGGGTTATAGCTTTGATCTGAAGACGCGCGCACGTATCAATGATCGCTTTTACCGAGTCCGCGCCCTCCCGATGGCCAAAGATCCGGGGCTTCCCGCGTCGTTTCGCCCAGCGGCCATTGCCGTCCATTATGACCGCGACGTGTTGCGGCAGGCGCGTTAGGTCAATTGCGCCGAGAAGTTTTGCCTCCCTCGTGCCGGGCTTGATGACACCTTTGAAACTTTCGAGCATAGGCCCAGATCTATGCGAGATCCGCGAGCGAGCCCGAGGGTGATCGGAGATCGCGCTCTTCCACGGAGATCACCGCGTCGTGATTCAGGCGGCCGTATATATGCGGGAACGATTCTCCGCCGCTCGAGGTTTCAGCGATAAGCTTCGACCGCAGTTTTTCCGTATCAATGGTCAACACGACCACTTTCCCGGCCTTCGAGAAATAGCGTTTTAAAACACCCGGTAGCTGATTCGAATAGCTGCAATGTATGAAGCCCTCGGTTTGCAAGCTCTCCGTTTGATATGAAGGGCGGCCCTGGTACTTGGCCCAGTCTGATGGGAGCGCAACGTGATAAATGAGCATAAAGGAATTATGACGGTTCAGTCGTAATCGACCCGAAGCAGTGTTAGGCCGTTAGCAGGAGCCGTGTTACCCGCGAGCGAGCGGTCGCCGCTGACCAACGCCGTGTGAATTGTATCAGAATCTTTGAGGCCGTGCCCGACATCCAACAGCGTGCCCACGACCGACCGCACCATGTAGCGAAGAAAGCCGTTGGCGGTGATACGAAACTCTAGCATTGATGCACGGGCGCGCTCATCCCAGACGGATTCGAGCGAGCAATCGAAGACTGTGCGTATCTTGCTTTCGCTATCCGTCTTCGTCGACGCGAATGCTGTCCAATCGTGCTCGCCGAGCAGAAACCGGGAGGCTTCGGTCATCCGCGGAAGGTCCAGGGGCCTCGCAGCATGATGCGCGAACCGGCGCCAAAATGGCGACATAACAGGCGCGTTCACTATCCGGTAAACATAGGTTTTTTTTCTTGCGGAAAATCGCGCGTGGAATTCATCGGGAACTTTCTCAGCGCTAAGAATTCTAATATCGCGCCAAAGGTTGCCGTTCACCGCGGCACGCAGCCTGTCCGGTGTCAGGCCGCGGCCGAGGTGAACGTTCGCGACTTGCCCCTCAGCGTGAACGCCAGCATCCGTACGGCCTGAACCGGTCACCGACACGTCAGCAGATTCGAGCATTCCGATCACGCGTTCAAGTTCACCCTGTATAGTGCGGGCATTTTCCTGCACCTGCCAGCCGTGAAAGTCGGTGCCGTCATACTGGATGAGAAGGCGATAATTCATTCTTTGGAAGTGGGATAGAGGAGCTCAAATCGCTCGCAGATCACAGGCATCGTCTCGGACGGTTGAATGCCGAGTTCTATACATTGCCGGCTAAAGTAATCCCAATGAACGCCTCGCCAATAGTCCAGGCTCTGGTCGCCCTCCCCCTCGTCAAATGCAAATTCCGCGTCGACCTCGTTGTATGGAATTCTTCTTATCTCGGTCGTTCTCACTACGCATTTCGGATGGCCGCTAAAGTCCGTGACCACACTGTACCGGTCTAAGATCGGGGCCTCGTCGGGTTTATCCCGATATTCATATTCAATCGAAGCGGTAGCTCGTTTCTTTCCGGCTAGAACCAACTGTGCGAGCTCGTCGGCCAACTCCGGCGTATCCCCGAAATACCAGACCTGATAGGGACTATTCTCATCGACGTTCGTATTCTCGCGGCAAAACCTCTGCCAAAATTCGGTGATCTCGGGCGACCTCTTCATACACGGCTCCCGGGTTTGACGGCGGTCGTTCCCTCTGCACACATCGGACATTCTTCGGGGCGGTACGCCGGCATCTCCATCGAGAGGAGCGAAAAGCGCGGGACCCCAACGTCAGCCTTCCCATTCGAACGGTCGATCACCGATGCGGCCGCGACCACGCTGCCTCCGGCTTTTGTTAATACGTCGATACACTCGCGCGTCGAACCGCCCGTCGTGATCACATCCTCAACTACTACGATCCGCTCGCCGGGTTTTACCGAAAACCCGCGGCGGAGCTTCATCTCACCATTCTGGCGTTCAGTCCACAGGAACCGCACATTCAGTGCC
>DATFEW010000309.1:0-4050 GCA_035250805.1 Pyrinomonadaceae bacterium | reverse complement strand
AGACATCGACAGACAGCGTAGACCTCGTCGTATCGAGGCCGGTCCGATGGCTGAGGCGACGGAGTGGTTGGAAAAGTACAGGGAATTCTGGGAAGTGAACTACAAACGTCTGGATACGTTGCTGGACGTGATGAAGACGGTGGACAAGAAAAAGAAATCGGAGGTAAAAAGAAAAAAATGAATAAAAGCGATCTGAAAGTTGAAGCACGAGGCGAGCGGGAACTTGTGATCTCACGAACGTTCGATGCTCCGGTAGAAATGGTCTTTGACGCTCACACAAAACCGGAGCTTGTACGACAGTGGCTGCTCGGCCCGGAAGGCTGGACAATGCCCGTGTGCGAGATCGACCTGCGCGTCGGCGGGAAATACCGGTATGTTTGGAAGAAAGAAAAAACCGGCGACGAAATGGGTCTGGGCGGTGAATTCAGGGAGGTAGCACGGCCGGAAAGGTATGTCGCTACCGAGAAGTTTGACGAATCCTGGTACCCGGGTGAGGGATTATCGACGACAACGTTCGAAGAAAGAGGCGGGAAGACTCATTTTCAGAACTTGATGCAGTACGAATCGCGGGCCGCTCGTGAAGCAGTGCTCGAGTCGCCGATGGAAGAGGGACTCGGCGTCGGCTACGACCGGCTTGAAGCTTTGCTGAATAAACAGGCGCAGGCTGCGGGACAAGGAGAATGAAAGCTAAAACGCGCCCGTCACAACAACTTACCGCCAAAGAATTTACGAAGCGTCTGAACGCCCTTCAGTCGGACGAAGAATTGCGAAAGATCCTGCGTTACTTTCCGGTTAAAGACGGCAAGCAGCCGAAAGACGACTATTTCATCGGCGTGAAGATGGGCGAGCTCTTCAAGCTGGGGAAGGAGTTTTCCGATATGCCGGTCGACGAGATCGAGAAGCTAATGGAGTCGCCCGTGCATGAAATTCGCGCCGGTGCGATGAGCATCATGGGCCAGTGTGCGAAAGGCAAAAAGTGCAGCGACGAGCGTTTGAAGGAGCTGTACGACCTGTACATTCGCCGGCACGATCGCATAAACAATTGGGACCTTGTTGATCTCGCTTCATATTACGTAGTCGGAAAATATCTCGCGGACAAACCGCGAGATATTTTGTACAAGCTTGCGAGGTCAAAAAATATGTGGGAGCGTCGCTCGGCGATCGTTGCAACAGCGCACTTTATTTTGAAACAGAAACAGGTTGACGACACTTTCAAGATTGCTGAGATCCTCGTGAACGATAGAGAGGACCTTGTTCACAAGGGGACCGGCTGGATGTTGCGTTCAGCGGGCGACGTCGACCGCAAACGGCTGCTGGCTTTTTTGGACGTCCACGCCGCGACGATGCCGCGTGTGCTGCTTCGATATTCGATCGAGAAACTGGACAAGAAACAGCGTGAACATTACCTCGGCCTAAAGAAGACCCTGGCCGCTAAGAGCCGAAATGCTAAAATCGGGTAATGCCCATCCTGAGAAAGCGCGAGATTGAAAATCTCGAACAACTAAGCGGCGAAGAGCTGCAGGCCTTTCTCGATTCGCTGCCAGCCGGACAGGAAACGATCAGCGAATTGCTCGATTTTCTCGAAGATGAGCTTTACGACCATGAGTGCAATCACAGCCTTCAATACTCGATGCGGTTCATGATGGAAAATGGCCTCGACTTTCCAAAGATCACAAGTTGGTTGAATAACAACGGCGGATACTGCGACTGTAAAGTGATGGAACAGATCGCCCCGATCTGGCGGAAGAAGTTTGGGGATGATTAGTTGGGATGATCAGTTAGGAGTCTTAGGTCAATACTCCTTTCAAGTATCGCCCTGTATGCGACGCACTATTTTTCGCGATTTTCTCGGGCGTTCCGGTGGCAACCACTTCCCCCCCGCCGATACCGCCCTCAGGCCCCAGGTCGATAACCCAATCCGCGGTTTTTATAACGTCGAGATTGTGTTCGATGACCACCAGGCTCGCTCCGTTTTCGATCAGTGCATTAAAGGCCGTGAGGAGCTTGTTGATGTCCTCGAAGTGCAATCCGGTCGTCGGTTCGTCGAAGATGAACAGGGTTTTAGCGTTCGTTGACTGCGTAAGGTGCGATGCCAGCTTTACACGCTGCGCCTCGCCGCCCGAAAGGGTCGTTGCCGATTGGCCCAGACGCAGATAACCCAGCCCGACCGAATCCAGGACCTTCAGCCTGTTGACAAGCTTCTTAACGTCTTTGAAGAAATGTATCGCCTCGCGGACGGTCAGCTCCAGAGCTTCGTGAATATTCTTTCCCTTATATCTCACCGCAAGAACTTCATCGCGGAAACGCGTGCCGCGGCAATCTTCGCAAGTAAGTTCGACATCCGCAAGAAACTGCATTTCGACGATCACGGTGCCGCTGCCCTGGCAGGTTTCGCATCGTCCGCCGGGAACATTAAATGAGAAGTGAGACGAATTAAATCCTTTCGACTTCGCACCCTGCGTGGAGGAGAAAACGTCGCGGATCGCGTCATACGCCTTGATATAGGTGACCGGATTCGATCGGGGCGTACGCCCGATCGGTGATTGGTCTACGAGAATGATGTCCTTTATGTGTTCCCCACCTTTGATCTCTTTGAACAAGCCAACGTTTGAGTTCCATTCCCCGCGTTCTTTCTTCAATCCCGCATAAAGCACTTCGTGCACAAGCGTCGATTTTCCGGAACCCGAAACCCCGGTTATGCCCACCAGCATCCCAAGCGGTATCTCGACGGTCGCATTTTGGAGGTTATGCTCCCGCGCACCGGTAATTTTGATCTTTTCGGTACTGGGTTTTCGGCGTTTCTTCGGGATCTTGATCTCCGCATCGCCGCGAAGATAGCGAGCTGTTAAGGAACTTCGGTTTTTCAGCAGCCCGTCAAACGAGCCTTCGAATACTATCTCACCACCAAGCTCGCCCGCGAACGGGCCGATGTCGATGATATGGTCGGCGGCACGCATCGTGTCCTCATCGTGTTCGACTACCAGAAGTGTGTTGCCGATATCGCGAAGATTTTCGAGGATCTTCACAAGCCGTGCATTGTCGCGCGGATGCAGGCCGATGCTCGGCTCGTCGAGAACGTAAAGCGTTCCGACAAGAAGGGAACCGAGATTCGTGGCAAGTTGTATACGCTGTGCCTCGCCGCCTGATAGTGTCGCAGCGAGCCGGTCAAGGGTGAGATATTCCAGGCCAACCTCGACAAGAAATTTAAGACGGCGTCGAATTTCGAGCAAGAGTTTTTCAGCGATCTTTTCACGCTCTTCCGAAAGTGTCAGATTTTCAAAAAAGTCGTACGAATCCGTGATCGAAAGCGTGAGTATCTCCGGCAGCGAGCGGCCGCCGATCTTTACGTCGCGGGCTTCCTGACGGAGCCGGGCGCCGTCACAGTCAGGACATCGTGTATAGCCGCGGTATTTCGCGAGGAAAACGCGGACGTGAAGCTTATATTTTTTAGTTTCAAGCCATTTGAAAAAACCTTTGATCCCGCGCCAGCCTTTGTCGCCATAAATGATGCAGTTCTGCTGAAAATCCGGGAGGTCAGCGAAGGACGTATTGATATTAATGTTTGCCGACGAGGCGTACTTTAGCAGCTCTTTTTGGGCCCAGGCATGGGCCGGTCGAGTGAACGGCTCTATAGCCCCTCCCTTTATCGATAGCAGACGATTCGGGATTACAAGACCGTAATCGACGCCTATCGTGTTGCCAAAGCCCTGGCAGGTCGGGCACGCGCCAAACGGGGAATTAAAACTGAAAAGCTGAGGTTCCGGCTCCTCATAAACTGTACCGTCGTATTTGCAGATAAAGCGGTCGGAAAACTTCAATTCCAGATTCCGGATTCCAGATTCCAGACTTTGATCGGCGAGGGGCGAATCTGGAATTTGAAATTTTGAATTCGTAATTATGTGAGCTGCGTGCCCTTCGCGAAAACAGGTCTCGAGTGAATCAACCAGACGCTGGCGAATTTCAGGGTCGGACTTCAGCCGATCGATCAGGACGTAAGTGTTTTCAAAATCAATGAACGCGTAATCCTCAGGCCGCGCCAGTTCGATCACT
>DATFEW010000210.1:0-8193 GCA_035250805.1 Pyrinomonadaceae bacterium | reverse complement strand
TACGAAACCGACGGCGGCGGACCGAAAGGGCTCAACTGGACGCGTGACGACGGCACGATAGTAACCTTCAGATCATCGATCGCAAAGCATTACGTCGCGTCGATGACGACGCTTGAGGCGACGGCCAAAAACAAGACTGCCCGGTTGAAGGATTTCTACGACTTCCGGGCGAAGGGGATGGCCGATAATTCCCGTTCGAAACTGAAGCGTGTCGTTATCGATCCGACAAGCGACCGCGTGAAGGCTGCTGAGTTGATCGAAGTGTTGCGGCTTTCGAATATCGAGGTGAAGGTTGCGTCATCGTCATTCAGTTCTCCGACCGCCCATACATACATGGAAAAAAATGCTCGGGCCGTGTCAAAAACCTTCCCGCCCGGTTCGTATGTGATCGATCTCGACCAGCCCCAACGCATCTTTATCAAGGCCGTCCTTGAACAAGACACGCCGCAGGACAAGGCGTTTGTTGACGACAATATGGCCCGGTTCCAGCGTAACCAGATGCGCGGTAAGGGCCAGCCGAAGGAAGAGTACGGATTTTACGACATCACTGCGTGGTCGCTGCCACTCGTTTTCGGAGTGGATGCCTGGTGGACGGAAGATGTAGGAAATGTCGCGGGTTCGATGGTTGATGCGGCCTATATTGAAAATGCAAAGCGGGGAAGCGTGACCGGCCGGGCCGCGATCTCGTACGTCATCCCCTACGAGACCGATTCAACCGGCGCGATGGTAATGCGCCTCCTTCAGAACGGTTTCAAGGTCGCAGTCGCAACGCGCCCGTTAAATGCAGGCGGGCGCAACTGGAATGCCGGTACGTTTGTTATACGAGTTTCGCGAAATCCCGAGTCGGTACACGAGACCGTCCATCGATTTGCGCGCGAGATGGGCGTGCACGTGACGGCGGTCAATTCCGGCTACTCCGAAGAGGGCGACACCAGCGTCGGCGGCGAGGCGGTGCTGTCGCTGAAGGAACCGAAAATCGCGATCGCGGCGGACGAAGCGGTTACGCAGGAATCGTACGGTTCGATATGGTGGACATTTGACAAGCACGGGGTCAAATTTACACCGATGACGATAGCGAATATTCGCGGCGGCGGCCTAAAGAATTACAACGTGCTGATCCTGCCCGAGGGGTCGGCCAGCCGTTATATGAGTGCTTTCGGTACGGGCGGTGTTTCGGCGTTGAAGGAATTTGCATCCGGCGGCGGGACTATCGTTACGATCAGCGGGGCTTCGGTTTTTGCGACGCTAAAGGATGTGGGGCTTACTTCTTCAAAGATGGTCGGCAGTGAAGAAGACGACCAAAAGGGCAAGCCTGACGAGAAACCCTCACCGACGCCTTCACCTTCGCCAAAACCAACCGAATCTCCTGTTGAATTTGTTACCGATCAAACTGAGGGGATCGCGCCGAGTCTACCGCCCATCGCGTCGCCCTCAGCGAACGCGAACAAGGTGCCCGAGGCCCTCCCCGGAGCCATTTTCCGCGCGACGATCGACCGAACGACCTATTTGAATTATGGTGTTAATAAAAATGAAGTTCCGGTTTTGATCGCCAGCGGCTATTTCTTCAGATATTCGAAAGAGGGAGCGAATTCGCTGGTTTTTGACGCCCAGCCCAAAAAGCCGTTAACGATCTCCGGGTTTGTATGGGAAGGAAATACCGAACGCCTGTTGGCGGGCACGTCGCATGTGATCGATGAATCGCACGGCGGCGGGCACGTGATCCTGTTCGGCGAAGACCCGTTCTTCCGCGGCATGACCCGATCGCTGACACGGCAATTCTTTAATTCGATCCTGTTTAATGGAGTGTTTTAGTTCGTTAAATTGTTGGAATCCATACATTGAAGTATGCGATACTGGGCTAGGATATTATTATCAGGCCGCCGCGGCCACGTAGCGGCAACTAGATCAATGTTCACGATCAAGGCGGGTTACAGCGACAACATCGAGGTCCGATCAAGCGCGGAAAAGGTCCGCGAGTTTTTTGTCGACCTAAGGAATTTTGCCGACTTGATGCCAGGCATACAGAGCATTCACACGGATGCCAAGGGCATCGCCCATTGGAAGGTCGAGGCGGAGATTCCTGTAGTCGGGACGATGCTGACCAAGTTTGCAACCGAACTTGGCGAAAATTCCGAGGACCGAGTCGAATGGTTTCCCGTCGCTGTCGAAACCCAAAATTTCCTACGGTTCTCGGCTGAATTCTTTGAGAAAGCCAAAGATGTTACGCTCGTGCATTTCTCACAAATGGTCGAGCTCCGCCGCCGCTCAGCACGCGAGCTTCACATGCTTGCCGGCCTGGCGGGTGAAACGATCATCAGCAACGAAATGACGAAAAAAGTCGGAGAGATGATCAAGATCTTTATCGAGCGGGCGAAGGAACGATTGGAGAAATAGCCAGGCAAAACCAGCTTTCGCTTACTAAAATCGACAATTTCCGGACCAAAACTCTCCATTTCCGAACCAAAAACAACTGAAATAGGACCGCTCTCGCGGCCTCGCCGCAAGATTGGCTAACTACGTTAGTTTCGTCGACAGGCACAACCTGCGTGTGTTGCACCTATGCAACTGCCACCTGTCTGTGGTAATATACGGCTGATGAGAGGAAGGCGGCCGTGGCAGTGGGATGAGTTCAAGGAAACGGCGGCGCGGCGTATGCCGGACCGGCTTTATGCAACGTTGAGTCCGCGCGGAGATTTTGTTGTAAACCTGAAAACCTATATTCGAATGAACGAGCCTGAGGCGGTCGTTCTGTTATACGATCGTGACACGCGGACCATCGGCGTGAGGCCTTCGAGGCTCGACGTGCCTAACGCGATTCTCGTTCACACAAGGCACGCGCGCTATAACCGTGTCTTTCGATCTCGCAAATTTCTTGCGAAGCACGGGATCAAGATCGACAGGACGGTTCAGTTCCCTACCGCAGAGATCGACACTGACGGTGTGCTGATATTGAACCTTAAAGAGATGGTAACGGCGACGCATATGCCCCGGAAGCTCAAATCAGATTAAGAGCTTGCCCTTAGAGAATGAGCATGATGATCCAAAAAACACCCAGGACGGTGGGCAAGAGTCGATTCGGCAGGCTGCCCGCATGCTGGGTCCAGATATGATCCCTCATCTCCGAAGTAGCTCCCAGGTTAGGGATCTGCGCCGGGCTGTGCTCATTAATGTACTGCACCAATCGCGCCCTTTGATCGGCAAGCCGGGTGCTTTCGAAGGTACCGGCCCAGGTCGCCAGGCCGACGACCGCGCAGCAGATTATTCCAAGTACCGGCACGGCGACTCGCAAAGCCCGTAAATTCGGCGACGCCCACTGCTGTGCAAAAGCGATCTCAATCAGCACAAAGGCGGAAATGCAAAATGACTGTGACAAAAACAACCAGGACAACCGGTTGACTATCAATGTGTTCTCGGCTGCGAGGATCTGCTCGACATAGGACGCAACCGATATCGCGTCGGTTAAAGACGTGAATTGCATCTCGTCCGGAGATTCTTTCTTCTTCTGTTGGTCGGTAGCATTCATACGCGGTAGTCGCGCGCGACCCGTCAGATCTACGTCACGCCGCCGCCGTCGACGATGATGACCTCGCCGTTCATAAAGCTATTGCGGTCGCTGACCATAAAAGCGGCGATCTCGGCGAGCTCGGACGGTTTGCCGAGCCTGCCTTTTGAGACCCAGAAGTCGTGCATTTGAAGGAGGCGCTCGGGGAGGCTGTGTGCAAGGTCGGTGTCGAAGATGCCGGCAGCGATGGCGTTAACTGAAATGCCGAAGTTCCCTGCCTCACGCGAGAGGCATTTCGTGAAACCTATCATCGCTGCCTTCGAAGTTGCGTAGTGGACCGAGGTCGGCAGGCTGCGGATCGCGCCGACCGACGTGATATTGAGGATGTGCCCGTCACGTTCCCGGAGCATCTGTTTGTAGAAGGGTTTCGTGACAGCGAACAGGCTGTCGATGTTCGTGTCGATGACCCAGTCCCAGCTCTTGTCAGTCGTAGTGGCGAAATTGTCGGCCTTGTTCACCGCGGCGTTGTTGACGAGCACGTTTATCGGCCCCCACTCGTCCTTTATCTCGCGGGCGATATGCTTCATCCCGTAGCGGTCGGTGACCGAAACTTTGAATGCCAAAGCGCGGCGGCCGTGACCCTCTATCTTCTTCTTCATCTCCTCGGCAAGGTCATCCCGCGAATTGTAATTGAATGCCACGTCCGCGCCCTCACGAGCCAATATCTCGCAGATCGCCGCACCGATGCCCCGCGTTCCGCCGGACACAAACGCACGTTTTCCTTCAAGCAATAAACTCAAACAGTTATCTCCATGTCTGGGTAAGATACGAAACCTAAACTGAAAGGTTAATTAAATGAACCTATAGTGACAAGTTCGACCGAGTGATTTCAAACTCGGCACGCGTATTGCGAACTTGGCTGCGACCGGTGATAACCGGCTCAGGCCCGAGTCGCAAACCGTTGCGTTGCAATGGTTTACGAATCGGGTGTACCGTCGTGGAGTGCCAAGAAGTGTCACGCGAGTGACAAAATCCGCCTCACCGCGGTGCAAGGTCCCATTGCTATGAAAAGATTTCAAACGCCCGATGACGACGCCCTTTATTCCGTCGATACGTACCTCCGATTTAGCGATGAGGCCCTGGCACTTCGAATCACCGAAAAGTTTTTGTCTGAGCTGGGTCGTACCACAATGCGCTACACGCACGAAATGTTTGACGTTAGCGCGATCAGGAAGTTACTCGGCGAGATCCGGGCCGATACGAACAGCGCAAACGCCGACTCCCGAAAAATACTGGAAGGCAGACTCAGCAACGAGATCGATCGTTGGCGCAACGTACTCGTAAAGCGGGACAGCGGGGTACAGGCATACGAGATACGGCGTTTTTGCGATTCGGTCCGAGGATCATTGGATTCGAATATTTTCTTTGCGCTTGCACGCTTTTATCGTGGAATGCCCCTCGATACCCAGAGCCAGAGTAAATTTGACTTGGTGATCACCCGAGCGTTCGAAGGCTCTCGAAAAGGCCGGCTCCGAAAGTCAAAATTCAACCGCGTTCAAATAACAAGCGAGATCCGCCAGCTATTTAGTGCATGGGATGAACCGGGAATCATTCAGTTTGACGTGGCGGCGGAAAGCCGGATCATCGAAGCCTTTAACGGGTTTGTCAGGGAAGCGCGGGCGCTTAAGGATTTTGAATCGCTCGTCGAGTCTAATATCTTCGAGCGCGTCAGAGACTTCAAACGCGGACTAGGCATAAGCTACTTTCAACCGGAATGCGTCGCAGCCGCGATCGAATGCAATCTCGTGATCGGCAACATGTTTGCGGAGCTCCTGTCAGATCTGAACGCAGACCTTCACGAACGTCTGAGCTCGCGCTTCGATTTTGCCGCCGCATTTATGGATGCCACGGTAGACACGAGCATCGCCATGGCAGACCTTTTGTGCGACCTGCACGTGACAGGGGGTGAGAGTGAACAGTCTTCGACCGATAGCGGTGATATGGTCGTCCTCCGCTCCCTACTTCGACATGCCACAGTGCAAAACGGGCCGGGAGCCGAGAAAAGTACGGGCGCTCCTTCGGCCTCAGAACCGGTACAAAAACGGCTTGCCCCAGAGCTCGAAACCCTTTCGCTCACTGAGCCGGACATATCCCTGCTTCGCACGCACATGGGCCGCAGCTCGGCGCTCGACACGAACGACCTCAACGATTTTCTTTTCGATGAAAGTGGACGTCCGGACCCCCTGGGACGCCGTGCACTGGCAGCGATGGTTTGCCTTGAAGAATTTAAGGAAAACGACCTGAAAAACAACAGTCTGCTCAAACCGGAGATCACAGATGAGATGATCGGCATCCTGAATTTCGCGGAACGCGTCGGACACGATCTCGACCGGGCTATCAAAGAAGCCGAGTACGAAAATCGGAGTCGTCTGCTGTCGATATCGAACAAGCTGCTGAAAAGTCATCTCCGCGTAGAGCGAGCAGTGATACGTTTTGCCGCCCCGATCGAGAAAACGGCCGAGCCCGATCAGGTTCCCGAGATGTTTGCATCGGCAGATGCAGGAAAAACTGTATCGGGTAGGTGGTTTCTTGCGGTTACGTTATTCCTGGTTATTCTTTTTGGATCGATCCTGCTGTTCTCATGGCAGGTCAACAACGCCTTCCCGGTTAGATAAGTCAGGCCGCAATCGGGGTCTCGGGGGCCGGCAGCAGTGACGTGATCTCCCGGATAATTTGCTCGGTGGAGTTTGGAACCGAAAGGTCGGCGGCAGCGTCTTTCATCTTTCTGTACTTGTCCGCGTCGTTTACGAGTGACCTGATCGTTGGGACAATATCGACCGAACGCTTCAGAAGGATCGCCGCACCACGGTTTGAAATGAGTTGCGCTGTACCTGCTTCCTGAGGCATCGGCGGAGTGGTTGTATCCGCAATGATAGGAAGGCGGCATGCGAGGGCCTCGAACGTAGTAAGGCCTCCGAGCTTCGACACCATAACGTTGGCGGAGTGCATCAGTTTTTCAACTTCGTCGGAATAGCCGATGACCTTAACAGGGAATTTCGCGCTGCGTGCGATCTCCTCAGCTTCAAGCCGCAATTCCTCGTTCTTACCGGCGAGGAAAATGGCCTGAACATCCAATTCGCCGCGAACAAGCTCGCGAAAGATCGTTGGAATATTGCCCCCGCCGACCCAGCCGGCATTAACAAAGACGGTAAATTTGTTTGGATCAAGCCCAAAGGCTTTTCTTGCGTTCTGTGCGTCTGTTTCATTGACCTCGCGAAACTTCGGATGAAGCGGTAAGCCGGATATGCGGATCTTTTCAGGCGAAACACCGTAGTCGATCAATTGCCGGCGTGCATCATCATTCGCGACCAAATACAACGAGACGTCGTCGCACGCCCAGCTCTTCCAAAAGCCATAACACGGGTCGGTTACGATCGTTACGAGCGGGATCTGGAGGTTTAGTTCGCGAAGGACACGTCCGACCATATGCTGTGTGAGCGGATGAACACTGACGACAACATGCGGACACCATTTTTCAAACTGGTCGCGACCATACGCAAAACAGCGCTTGTAAACGAACTCGCGAGTCTCCGGCCTGATCTTGTTCACAAGCCAATACACGTACTTCATCCAGTTTTGCTTGTTCCGCAAAACCCAGTTATATAACGCGACCATCTTCGCGGAAATATGATGCGATCCCTCTACCGCTTTGATGATTCGTACCGCTATCGACTCTCCGTGCCAGAATTTCTGGACGCCAACCGCGATGGCCTGAGCGGCACTGCGATGCCCGCCGCCGGTGTCGGAAGAAATGATAAGTATCTTGGGGGCGTTTGACGTCATCGATCGTGGGGGTTCGGTTACGCCTTTAAAGCGACCTCACGGGCGGCGGAAAATCCACCGGCCTTTGCGGCCTTTTTCATTTCCCGTTCGAGCGACTTGATCTTGATCAGGTGCTTCGGATTGAACGCGAGGGATGGATAGTAACAATTTGATTCGTGGGTGCAGAAACATCCCGCCCCCGCCTCGATACGGCGTTCCTTCATCAACTCCGTGTTCCAAGCAGCCTGGAAGTTCCAGTCATAATCGCGAAGATTCAGGACATCAGCTTTGTTCTCGCACGACGAAAGGGCTCCCGTATCGTATATCACGGCACCCGCACTGCCCGCATAGCATTTAAGCTGCGCCCTATTCTCTTCTTTGGTCTTCGCGATCACGTCATGCATGTAGATATCGACCGCGGCCTTGAAGATGCCGGATCGCCCACCGTAATGGTTCTTAAGGGCCGAGCTCCGCGTATCCTCAAGGATCATGTGTGAAAGCTGAGCGTAACGTTTGTGATCGAAATCGAGTTCCTTCGGGTCGGCCGACGGAGGGCGGATGTAATTGATATTCACCTTGTCCGGCTTGAGGTCGAATTTCAGAAAATCGTACCAATCGAAGATCGTGTCCTGGTTCGAATTCATCACGCACGTACAGGTCTGAATGTCCAACCGGGGATATTGTTCCTGCTTCATTTGCTGCAGCGTCCGTGCTGTATGGATCGCCTTGTCCCAGCTTCCCTCTTTGCGGCGGATCTTTTCGTGTGCCTCTTTCACGCCATCAATGCCGAGTGCGACCGTAACGTTAAGATTCGGACATTCATCAAGGATCCTTGTAACATCGGGGAATATCCGCTGATGGATCTGCCC
>DATFEW010000270.1:0-6032 GCA_035250805.1 Pyrinomonadaceae bacterium | reverse complement strand
GCTCAAAGAAGGCCAGCAGATAATGGTCAAATGCATCGGCAAGGAAGGCAACAAGATCAAGCTTTCCCGCAAGGCGATCTTGATGGAAGAAAAAGCGAAGGCCTCGGCTGGTGGAGAGGAATAAAGGCGGTTAGTTTTAGGAAAGAAGGACGGCTTTGGTCGTCCTTTTTTTGGGTTCGTTGTAAGATTTTACTTTTATGTCCGCACCAAATATTGAAACCATTGTATCCCTGTCGAAACGGAGGGGTTTTGTCTATCCGGCGTCGGAGATCTATGGCGGGCTCGGAAGCTCGTGGGATTACGGGCCACTCGGCGTTGAGCTGGCGAACAACATCAAAAATAGCTGGTGGCGGTGGATGGTTTATGAACGGGACGACATTGAGGGTCTGGATTCGTCGATAATCCAGAACCGTTTGGTGTGGAAATACTCCGGGCACGAGCAGACCTTTCACGATCCGCTTGTGGATTGCCGCGACTGTAAAACGCGCCTTCGCGAAGACAAACTCGACCGGAACGCGGAAGGTAAGCCAGTTTGCTCAAATTGCGGCTCGACTAACCTGACTGAATCGCGGCCGTTCAACCTGATGTTTCGCACAACTGTCGGTGCGGCTTCAAGTGACGAGGACGGGTCGGCACTGGCGTATCTTCGGCCTGAAACGGCGCAGGGAATTTTCATCAATTTCGCAAACGTGTTAAATACGTCCCGGCGAAAGCTGCCATTTGGAATTGCCCAAATTGGCAAAGCGTTTCGAAATGAAGTAACTCCGGGTAATTTTATTTTCCGCACTCGGGAATTTGAGCAGATGGAAATGGAGTATTTCGTGAGGCCTGACGACGCTCCGCAAGTGCATCAGGAGTGGATCGACGGGTTCGAGCGGTGGATCGCGTCACTTGGTATCTCGGCGAACAATCTCAAATTATACGAGCAGACAAAAGAAGAGCTTGCACATTATTCCGAGCGGACCGTGGATATCCTCTACCGGTATTTTCCCGAACGCGAGGACGAAGAAAAGCAGTGGGATGAATTGATGGGGATCGCAAACCGAACGGATTACGACCTTAGGGTTCATTCGAAAAAGCCTGAGGACGCGGAAGGAAAACGTATTAACCCCGATTCGACAGAAGATCTTTCATATTTTGATACCGCGACAAACGAGCGTTTTTATCCGTATGTGATCGAGCCGGCGATCGGCGTCAATCGCACGCTGCTTGCGGTGCTGATGGATGCTTACACTGAAAAAACGAACGAGAAGGGCGAGACGCGTGTGATCCTGAAACTCACGCCCGAGATGGCACCCATCAAGGTCGCCGTGCTGCCGCTTGCAAAGAACAAGCCTGAGATCGTTGAGATGGCACGTAAGATCAAGAAAGAACTGCAGCATTCAATGCGGGCCGTATATGACGACACCGGCGGCATAGGCAAACTTTACGCCCGCCAGGACGAGATCGGCACGCCCTTCTGCGTAACCGTCGATCACGAATCCCTCGAAGACAACGCCGTCACGGTTAGAGATCGAGATACTTGGGAACAGAAACGCGTCGGCGTCGATCGGCTCCCCGAGTATCTGCAAAAACGGTTGGATTAGGCTGAATTCAAACAGGATGGACAGGATGAACAGGATAGATTGATTATCCGGTGTATCCTGTCTATCCTGTTTTGATTGCCGGCAATGAAGAAATCGTCGTCACATAAAGTATTGAGTTTGGCAAACGCGGTCCGTAATAATAGCGGACGGGCGATGCTTGTCGGCGGCTCCGTACGCGATGAGCTAATGCTACGCGAAGGGGCAAAAGACTGGGACCTGGAAGTTTACGGGATCGGGCCCGAGAAATTACGAGAGATCCTCGACGCTTGCGGTGAGGTGAAAGTCGTCGGCGAGGCTTTCGCGGTTTACAAACTGGGCGATGATCTCGATGTTTCGATCCCGCGTCGCGAGCGTAAGGTCGGTAGAGGTCATCGCGGATTCGTCGTCGAAGGAGATCCAATGATGTCCTTTGAAGAGGCGTGCTCGCGGCGTGATTTTACGATCAACGCGATCATGAAGGACCCCTTGACCGGTGAGATCGTCGATCCGTTTGATGGCCGCGGGGATATTGAAAGAAAGATCTTGCGAATGGTGTCTAAAGACACTTTTGCTGAGGACAGCCTGCGTGTGTTGCGTGCAGCGCAGTTTGCGGCGAGATTTGAGTTTGATATTGAGGCTGAAACCGTTGAGTTATGCAAAACGATCGACGTGACCGATCTGCCAAAGGAACGCATTTGGGGCGAGATCGAAAAGCTGCTGCTTCAAGCGCAGAGGCCATCGATCGGTTTGAAATGGCTTTATGAGTTGGGAGTTGTCGATCAGCTTTTTCCTGAAATGAAAGCGCTCGTCGGCGTACCGCAGGAGCCCGAATGGCATCCGGAAGGCGATGTGGATGTGCACACGCTATTGGTCGCGGATGAGGCGCGGAAACTCATAGATGATCTGCCGCACGAACGACAGGTCGCTGTAATGCTCGGCGCGCTTTGTCATGATTTCGGCAAACCGCCGACGACTGAATTTCGCGAGGGCCGTTGGCGTTCGCATTCGCACGACGAAGCGGGCATTGAGCCGACACTTAGTTTCCTGGATACACTCGGCATCTACACACTCAACGGCTACGATGTCCGAAATCAGGTAATTCAGCTTGTCCGTTATCACTTGAAACCGGGCGAGTATTACAAAGCAAAGACGCCAGTCGGCGATGGAGCATTCCGGCGGCTCGCCAGAAGGGTCGAACCCGACTTATTGTATCGCGTGGCTAAAGCGGATTCGCTTGGCCGAAATCCAGAATGGGTGCCAAAGGAAAAATGGTTCGACGCCGCTGCCCAGGAATGGTTTATTAAGCGCGTTCGCGAGCTCGAGGTGGAACACAAAGCTCCCGAACCCATCCTGCTGGGCCGTCACTTGATCGAGCTTGGGCTTGAACCCTCACCGAAGTTTAGCGAAATTCTTAAGGCGATGTACGAGCTGCAGCTTGACGGTAAGATCACGGAACTCGGTGAGGCGAAGGAAGAAGCGGCCAGGATGCTGGAGAAAAGTGTGACTTAATCGCCGTTTTCGTTTTCCTGTTCGACCTTCTTCGCGAGCTCATTCTCATGCTTGATATCGACGCGCAGGCGTCTGTAAAGGCTCATCCATAGATTCGCCACCCACGCCAGCGCGAAAAACGCGATGATATATCCGCGCCAATCGTCGATCAACAACTTAAATTGGCTAAGGATCAGGACAAGGATGGTCACCCAGTGGCTAAAGCAGTACTCGCAAGTAAAGACGTAAAAGAATTTTCTTTGCAGCAGCGTGCGGCCAGTCTTGCTTTTTTCCTCGAACCGGTCCCGCCATTCGCGAAATATCTCTTCCTGCGTGACGGTCCAAGAAATACAAGCAACGACCATCGAGAGAATCACCAGCCAATAGATCTGTTCGACGATGCTCATTTAAAGAAAAAGCAGCGGCGGGCACCAATAGTGAATTGATGTCCACCGCCGCGTTTGATTTTTACGACCCCCTACTTTCCTTCGAGAAACGCCTTCAACCGACGCGAACGCGAGGGGTGCCGTAGCTTTCTAAGGGCCTTTGCCTCGATCTGCCGGATACGTTCGCGTGTAACCGCGAAATGTTGTCCCACCTCTTCAAGGGTGTGCTCCGAGCCCGTATTTCCAAGCCCAAACCGCATTTTGATCACCTTCTCTTCACGCGGCGTCAGTGTAGCAAGCACCTCGTCCGTGATCTCACGGAGGTTGGAGAAGGTCACCGATTCCGCCGGGTTCAGTATTGAGCGGTCCTCAATGAAATCACCGAGGTGCGAATCTTCCTCTTCACCGATCGGAGTCTCAAGCGAGATCGGTTCCTGGGCGATCTTGAGGACCTTTCGCACCTTGGAAACCGGGATCTCCATCCGCTTTGCGATCTCTTCGCTCGTCGGTTCGCGGCCGAGTTCCTGAACAAGCAACCGCGACGTGCGGATCAATTTGTTTATCGTCTCGATCATATGCACCGGAATCCGGATCGTCCGGGCCTGGTCTGCAATTGCACGCGTGATCGCCTGACGAATCCACCACGTGGCGTATGTCGAGAATTTGTACCCGCGTCGCCACTCGAATTTATCGACAGCCTTCATCAAGCCGATGTTGCCTTCCTGGATCAGGTCGAGGAATTGCAGGCCGCGGTTCGTGTATTTCTTGGCGATCGAGACCACGAGCCGGAGGTTCGCTTCGACCAACTCGCGTTTTGCCTGGTTCGTTTGAAACTCGCCTACGCTGATCGTCTTATAGCATCGGCGAACTTCAATGGTCGGCAAATGATAGCGCTCTTCAAAATCAGCAAGTATCGCCTTTTGCTCGCGGAGCTTTGCCTGAAGCTCGCGACGCTCGGGACCCGCAGGCTTCTTCGCGATCTTGTCCTGCAGCCGCTTGATCGCCCTGTCTGCCTTTGCGATCTCGCCGTCAACCTTGCGGATCGCCGCTATTAGACGCTGATTCGAAAGCTCGGTCAGGTTAAGATTCTTGATCTCGTGCGCGATCTCAAGCCGTTGCCGCGCTGTTTGGCGGCGGAGCCGAAGTAGCTTTTTCGAACGCTTTTTCTCCTTTGAGGCGACCTGCTCTTTTTTCAGGGCCGCCCATGTCTTCAGCAGCGATTGATAGCTCTGCCTGATATTCCCTATGCCTTCGAGGGTCCATCGCATGTATTCCTCGGCCTTGTCTTCCTCGAGCGAGATCTCGGCCTGCTCGGAAAAGGCCACGGTTTCGCGGATCGTCACCATGCCTTCTTCAAGCTCTTCGCCAAGCCTGAGAAGCCGCTCGATCGCGATCGGTGAACGGCCGATAGCCTTATGCGTCTTGATCTGTCCGCGCTCGATGCGTTTTGCTATCGCAACCTCACCTTCACGCGTCAGAAGGGGCACAACGCCCATTTCGCGAAGGTAAAGCCGCACGGGGTCGTTCGACTTATCCAGAGCACCGGCCGACAGATCCAGATCCAGGTCCTCTTCGTCTGCCGCTTCCGGTTCCTCTTCGTCGAGTGCCATCGTCGAGGCGCGTTCGAGCAGCGCGGCATCGTTTTCCGCCACCGGGATGTTTGCCCCCTCCAGACGTTCGAGCACGTCCTCAAGGTCGTCGGGCGACATCATGTTTTCCGGTATTTCGCGGTGTAGTTCGTCTAAACTAAGGAATTTTTTCCGTTTCCCGAGGGCCAAAAGGCGGTCCATCAGGTCTTCTTTTTCGTCGTAGTCGGGCATAATTTGCAAACGGTTTGGATGAAAAACTCACCCTAAACCGTTGTTCTAAATAATACTTATTAACGTTTTGCGGCTATTAAATGTTCCCCTTGCGAGCCCATCATTTAAATAGGGAAGTATATCAGGTTTGAGAGATTTTATTAAGCAGCGCGTGATGCATTTTTGAGAGATCGAGGTGTTCCGTCACAAGATGACTGATCCGGGCCTGGTCGCCCGCTTGCTCGGCCTCGATAAGCTCACGGCTTACGTCGTGAAGGCGATTCTGGATCGCCATCGAACGCAGCGTAAATATGCAGTTTTCGGCGTCGTGGAACACCTCGTCCAAAACGTCCCCCGCCGCCCGTTTTGGCTCGGCCATCATCAAAAGCGGCACCAAATCGTGAAAAAACTCATCCTCGCCCGTTAAGGCAAGCAGAGACTCAACCGTTGGCTTCCTGTCTTTAAGCACGTAAACCGCGTTGTACACGGGGGCCGTCGCGAGCATTTCGTAATCTGTTTCTTCGAGCAGCGGGAGGACCTTTTCGCGAAGCTCGTCGTCGTGAAGTATCAGTTCGAGCAAGTGCTGTTCGGCGACCGTGACCTTCGCCTGCGTAGCGCGGCGAACCTGTTTTTGGACAACTGCGGGCTCTGCTCGTTGGCCGTTCTTGATCGTCAGCCAAAGGTCGCGTTTGAGGCCCGAGTCCTCGATACGAAAGAAGTTCATCGCCTGGTCAAAGCTCTCTCGTTTTTGAATAGGATTCTTGATCGCCGAGATCACCGGCATCGCGTCCTCG
>DATFEW010000267.1:0-4652 GCA_035250805.1 Pyrinomonadaceae bacterium | reverse complement strand
GACCGCAAAGGTCGCCCATCTGATGAACCGGCGATGGTTAGGCTCGGAGATATCAAAAGAATATGTTGAGATATCAAGAAAGCGGCTCGAGCCATATCTGGATACGCTGAATTTTTCGGTTGCGAAATGACAACTTTGGAGAGACGGCTCGCGTCTATTACTTGTCTGATTCGCATAGAAAAGGTAACCCAATATATGGCTAAGTTATTTATAGCGTTCTGCGTCGCCATCCTCTGCTCTCTAGGTTTGTCCGCCCAGGTGCGGCCTGTCGGCGATGACGACACGTCAAAGCCGCGACCGCCTGCCCCGGCGTCGATCGAGGCGAAATACGAAGGCGGAATGTTTGGTTTCAGCGAAAAGGAATCCGGAAATCTTAAGTTTGACGACGCCAATCAGCGGCTGATCTTCATCGGTAAAAACGGTAGAGAAAAATTCTCGCTGCCTTATGAGGCGGTGCTCCTGGTCTATCCAAATTCGCAATCTGTCACGACGACAACCGGGAACATCGTCAGGCACATACCGCTGCCCGGCGCCGGTTTGGCCGGCCTGATAAAAGAGAAGCGTCGGTTCTTAGTGGTCGGATACGACGATCCGGACGTTAATGCGAAGGGGACGGTCAGCTTTCGGGTGGAAAACAAAGAGACGCTTGAGGCCGTGATCCACGGGCTGGGTTCAAAAGCGAAGCTCTCACCGCGCGGCGATGCTTACTATCGACCACGCAATTCACCTTAATTCAGGTCGCCGAATTTGTGCTGAAGTATTGCGGATATCGCTATAGCAGCGGTATCCGCTTTCATTACTCGGCCGTGCAGGGTGATAACGTCAGCACCTAGTTCGCGGGCCAGTGCGATCTCCGAATCGTCCCAGCCGCCTTCGGGGCCGAGAAAGGCGGTGATCACAGTCGGTTTTTCGGGGAGTTTGAGTTCCCCACCGTCTCGCTCGCTGAAGAGGATAAGTTTCCCGGAGATCGGGTCGCGGATCTGGTCTTCGAATGTCGACAGGTCGTCCACCTTCATCAACCGGGCGCGGCCGCATTGCTTTGACGCTTCCAGCACGATCTTTCGCCAGCGTTCTACTCGGCTTGCTGCGGCTTTCGGTTTAACGTCGCAACGGATGGTGATCATAGGAATGAATCGATTCACGCCGAGCTCGACCGCTTTTTGGATCGCGATATCCGTCTTGTCGCTTTTTAGAACTGCGGCGCATAGGGTTAGATCCAATCTCGATTCCGGGGCAGGAGGTTTTACGGCATTGATGATCCGAAGGACGGACCTTCGCCGCTCGACCTGCTCGACAACACATTCAAATTCGCGGCCCTCACCGTCAAAGACATTCGCACTATCGCCTACGCGTAGTCGCAGCACATCGCGAAGGTGACGTGTTTCGCCTTCATCGAGCGACACTGCTTTCTCACTAAAATTCCCGGGTGGGGCGTAGAACCGTCGTGTTTGCATAAAATGACGCTAGCCGAATTTACGTTTGAAGTCTTCAGAAGCTTGTCGGAGACTGACCCAATTTTCGAACAGCTCGGGCGATTGAAGCCAGAGCGTGATCCACTCGGCGGCCTCTGCCTGAACGCGGCGAAGATCTTCGGGCCTACGTACATCGATTGCGGTCGATGCCGCAATTTTCTTCATTTCGATCGCTCGACCTCGCAGGAGCCGCAGCGCTGTGTTGTCATTTCGTGACAATAAGACCCTTCGCAGATTCTCGGCTTTTTTTAACGATGAATGCAGGGTCTTCAGGTCAGTCAGGTCGAAAAGATCCTGTATCGCGGCATCATACGGGCGATCCGAAACCCGCTCAATGTAGAGATGCATTATCTCAGAATGTCGAAGTTCCGCGCCTTCATCTGCCAGGAGCCTCGCGACGGTCATCGGAGAATCGACTGCTGACTGGCCATACGTATCTCGAACTACCGTTTCGATCGCAAGCAATTCTTCGCGGCCGATCGATTCGCAATCCAGTTTTTCCCAAACCTCGATGATCAGATCGGTCTTGTTCTTTGCGACGAACATGTTTTGGGGCTGGATCACGGTCGGCCGCCGATGTCGGCGATCAGTTCGGTAGAGGAGTGGTCTTTAGGATCCCCCACGATCGCAACACGGCCGCCGCAGGCAATTACCGTTTCGCGTTCGGGTACCGAGTTCTCAGTGTAATCGGTGCCCTTCGCGTGTATATCAGGGTGAATGGTTCGAATAATCTCTTCGACTGTCGGTTCGTCAAAGATCGTAACGGCGTCTACATAACGAAGCGATGCGACGATCTCGGCACGTTCGGCCTCAGGTTGAAACGGCCGGCCGTCGCCCTTAAGCTTTCTCGCCTGTTCGTCCGAATTGATAGCCACCACAAGAAATCCGCCCAGCGCTTTTGCGCCCTCGAGATAACGCGTGTGCCCGACGTGAAGCAAATCAAAACATCCGTTGGTCAGAACTATCTGCTGCCCTGCCGCGCGAGCCGCAGCTGTTATCGTTCGTAACTCTTCGCGGCTGAGTATTGGGGCCGGTTTGTTTAAGCTAGATCTCATTAGATGCGGCGCTGGTTGCAGTGGGTAATGCGGTCGAGAGCGACGCCAAAAGTTCGGGCAGAGTCACGACAGACGTTCCTCGCTTCATTACGACGATGCCTCCCGCATGATTTGCGATCGACGCCGCTTCCGCGAAACTCAACCCTGCAGCGAGCCCGAGCGTGTAAGCAGCGATCACAGTATCCCCGGCGCCGGTCACATCCAACGGCTGGTCAGAACCGACCGCCGGCATCGCGAGGGGCGGACGTCCTTTCTCTGCGAGCACCATTCCCTTTCCCCCGAGCGTGATCAGGAGCGACACAAGATCGAGCCTTTGACGCAGTTTCTCGCTATCAGACTCTTCAAATGGCCTACCAAGAAGCTTCTCGACTTCTTCCTGATTCGGCGTGGCCGAAGTGGCTCCGGTGAATTGTTCGAGACGAAATCGCGAATCGACTACCAGCGGTATCGAGCGCTGTTGGGCAATATCTTTGATAAATCGCATCAGCTGTGGATCGGCGACACCGTAATTGTAATCTGACAGAATGATCGCGTCCGCCTCCATTCCTGCCGTTTCAATGTTTGTCCGAAGTTGTTCGCGCACTTCATCCTCTATTACGCCGTCGTTCTCGTAATCGATCCGAATAACCTGCTTCTTCGACCCATGCGGCTGGCCCCCGATCACTCTGACTTTGGCGGTCGTCCGGCAGCCGGGAACGATGGCTATCGTATCCGTTTCGACACTACTGGTCTTCAGGGCATCGAGCAATGCTTTCCCGTTAACGTCGTCTCCGATGAACCCGACAAGCCTGGGTTCACCCCCGAGCGACGCTATGTTCGCCGCGGCATTGGCTGCTCCTCCCGGCCGCGTCTCCGTTTCGTTATGTTTGAGGATGAAAACCGGGGCCTCGCGAGAAACGCGGGATATGGTTCCGAGCAGGAATTGGTCGGCGACAACATCTCCGATGACGGCGATACGCTTTCCTTTGAAACCAAATTTGATCCTTTCCGCCAGGGTATTCACTAGGCGAAATTATCACAAACACCCGGACAAATGAAAAAGGGTTGAAAGACGAATATCTTTCAACCCATTCACGAAGATCGATCAGATTCAGGGGTGCGTATCATAGGCGGCGACCGGAACATCGTTCGGAATTCCCCAAGGCACTTGATTCACACTGGAATCAACGGCATCCATGATGTAAAACTTCGCATCGGTAAGGCGCCAGACCGCCAGTTCGGTGCGTCCGTCACCGTTGTAGTCGTTTTGGACTATGAAGTCACTAAAGATATTCCCCCACGTGAACGTGACCTCGGCGCCATCGGAACTCCGTTTGATGACCCAAAGGACCGTCGACCCGGGCCCCTCGCGGGTCAGAGCGGCATCTGTCTTGCCGTCGCCGTCATAATCGCCGGGATTGCTTGCATCGGTAAAGTCGTTCCCTGTCAATTGGATCGTAACAGTGCCGCCCGCCGAGAATTGAATATCGAAATTTGTGTTGCCGCCGTTTGGATGATAAACAGCCAGATCGTAACGGCCGTCACCGTCGTAATCTCCTGGTGCGACAAAGTGAGTATCGAGGCCCCAAGGCTGTACGGTCTCACCCGGGCCGTCGCTGGGAAGTACCCGCCATTCTAAAGTATTCCCCGTTGTAAATGGATCAGGATCTCGAATTACGGCGATATCGGTCTTGCCGTCTCCGTCATAATCTCTTGCCACCGGGATATCGAACAACTGTCCAAAAACCTTGGTTACAACCGCCCCCGTTGAGCTTTCTCTCAGCGTCCACACGCCCGTACTGTCGTTAAAGACCGCCATCTCACCCTTTCCGTCCCCGTCATAGTCCCCGGGAGACGGGAATTCAGGTATTGCGATATCGCCGAAAGGATGGACAAAATTGGTGTCGTTCTCGGTGCGGATGTACCATGTTGAATCAAGAATGCCCCAGATGTAATAGTCCGCCCTGCCATCGCCGTCGAAGTCCAAAGCATTCCGAAGGCCCACCTGTGCAGAGGCCGGAAACGTCAAGCTAAAAACAACGAGGGCGAGCAAACCGAACCTGCCCACATATGACATTCTCTTCATTATCGAACAACTCCTGTGTCGTCTGAGGCGGCGGAAAACCGGCTAAATGAATTTGCGTAA
>DATFEW010000266.1:0-5823 GCA_035250805.1 Pyrinomonadaceae bacterium | reverse complement strand
GTTGTTGAGCCGGGTCGGCTAAGCCTCTGCTTAAGCACCGGAACCGAGTTTTACCACAACAAATTGTGGCTCGGCCGCGATCGTTACCAATTAGTTGATAAGCATATTGGCAAAAAGGAAGAAATGGCAGGTTACAAGGTTAAGCGCAACAGTTAAGTCGTACATTAACGAAAGTTATCTAAATGGTACAAAAAAAAATCTTACGAAGTGAAAAAAGTGCTTTACAAGGGTTAAGCGTTGTGCTAAGGTTCTAAGCACTTCAAGGGTAGTACGGAATAAGCGCATTAACATTCAGGTTAAATTGGCCGTCGAAGATGAAGACGGCTCGTGCGAAAATGTTGCCGGATGAATATTCGATTTGGAACCTCCGGCTGGCGAGCAATAATCGCCCAAGATTTTACGTTCGCTAATGTTGAACGTGTCACCAATGCGGTCTGCAGCTATTTGAAAGGACAGGATGAGACGACGGGACAGACCCTGATCATCGGTCACGACACACGATTCATGGGCGAGAATTTCGCGGCCGTCGCGGCTGGCATCGCCCGAAAAAAGGGGTTTCAGGTGCTGAGATGTACGCATCCGGTTCCCACGCCGACGGTCTCGCATGCGATTCGAAGCAACCAAGCTTCGGGTGCGATCAACTTCACGGCATCGCACAATCCGCCCGAATATCAGGGAATAAAGTTTTCGACTTCGGACGGGGCGCCGGCATTACCAGATGTCACCAAGCAGATTGAAAAGGCGATCGACGCGAACGGAGAACCCGCCGATTCAGGGGGCGGCAGCATTACGGATCACGATCCGAGAACCGCATACCTTGAAGATCTAAAAGCGAAGGTCAACTTCGACGTGATCGCCGATTCGAAAGCAAAATTTGCGTACGACGCAATATACGGCACAGGCCGGGGCTATCTGGACAGGATATTACGAGATCACGGACTTGAGGTCGAAACGATCCACGATTGGCGTGACGTAACCTTTGGAGGTCAGGCACCCGAACCGGGTGAAGATCATCTCGATGAATTAAGGGCGAAAGTTAAGGCCGAAGGCTTCACACTCGGACTGGCTACAGACGGGGACGGAGACAGATTTGGGATCATTGATAGGGGCGGCGAATTCATCACGCCGAATCAGGTCGTAGCACTGTTGACAGATTACCTTGCCGAAAGCCGGGGTTGGACCCTCGGCGTGGCACGCAGCGTGGCGACATCGCACCTTGTCGACCGGGTTGCAAAGGAACGAAACCTCACCCTTCATGAAACGCCGGTCGGGTTCAAGTTCATCGGCGAATTGATAAATCGGGACGAGATCATACTCGGCGGCGAAGAATCCGCCGGCCTCTCGATACGCGGGCATTACCCGGAAAAGGACGGCATCATCGCCTGCCTCCTTGCGGCGGAAGCAGTCGCTGTTCGGGGAACGAGTTTGACAGAGCAGTTGGATGAGCTGTACGGACGTGTAGGTAAGCTCGAATCCGGCCGGATCGGTGTAAAACTAACCGATGACGTTGCTGCTAAGCTGAAAGAGAAGCTTGACCGGGAGCCCGAGAAGATTGGCGGGCGAAAGATTGAAAAAATAAACCGACTAGACGGCGTGAAATTTATTTTCGCCGACGGGAGCTGGATGCTGATGCGTCCTTCGGGAACGGAACCGCTCGTAAGAATTTACGCCGAGAGTGAAAGCGGTGATGATCTTGAAAAACTGCTCGAAGATGGAAAGCGGTACTTGTTAGATTGAATGGCGAAAGTAGTTTCTAAACGACCCAGGTCGAGGACGGCAAGGGCAAAGCCGCTCAAATGGCGAAAAGAAAAGCCGAAGCGGGTCGTGCCAGAGTGGCTTCCGGTTCTAGCGGCTCTTACGCTTACCGGGATGCTTGTTTTGACGATCAATTACCGGGCTTATTCGGAGTTGACCAGTGAAAAGGAAGAGTTTCAGGAGCTGAACGAAAAAGTTCAGCGAGCGACGACAGAAAATCTGTCCGTTCAGGAAGAGATCTACTATTTGAAAACCGATCCGCAATCGACCGAGCATGAGACACGCAAGGTCGAGCCCGCTCCGGCAGAAAAGGAGCGGTCCGCGAATCAGAAACCTTCGGAGCGTGACCCCAAAAAGTCAGGCGCCACGCAGACGAAAAAGGAGAAAGTTTCCAAAGCCGGGGAAACAGATAAAGCGGAGAAATCTGCTAACCGGCAACCACCAACCCGTAAATAAACCGCCTTTTGCCTATCTACTCCGCACGGCCTACAGGAATGCCTTCCGAAGTTTAGCGGCCCGGGACCCCGAAATCCCGGGCCGCATCTCCTTTAAACCAGAGCCGTGAGTCGTGAGTCAAGGATTTGACAATCGCGGGCCTAGTTTCGTAGGATTGCAACTTCGCTCTTGCCCATCGGAGGAGCGATGTTTTTTGATATCTGGTTGGATGCGGCGTGCTGTAGAGGTCTATAATAGGAAAAGCTTGGGCACGTACGTCAATTGGTAGACAGCCTCCCTTACAAGGAGGAAGTTAGGGGTTCGAGTCCCTTCGTGCCCACCAGTCCTCCAATGGACAATGGATAATGGACAGTTGACAATTTAAGGATCGGAGATGATTTCGATTGTCCATTTTCAATTGTCCATTCTCCATTGCGTTTGCGGGGTCGTAGTTCAGTTGGTTAGAACGCCAGCCTGTCACGTTGGAGGTCGCGGGTTCGAGCCCCGTCGGCCCCGCCATTAAAAATTGAAAGCCGCGGCGTCAAACCCGCGGCTTTCGTGCGTTCAGTTTGCCGGGCGTTACCTGGCTCCTGCTGCAGCGGTTAGCATAACGGCATCAAATGCTGTTTTGCCTCGTACTATCGCAACCCGCTTTCCGTCGCGGGAATAGCTTAGATCGAGAACGTGGTCGGGTTCGGTGGACAACAATAGCTGCGGCTGCCGGCTGTCCATATCTATCATCCAAATTTTACTCCTGGGTCCGTCCGTCCGTTGCCAGTCCTGGTAATAGAGGCCCCTACCATCGGGCATCCACTTCAATATCACCGACGGCCAGATCCCGAGCGACACGCCCGGCGTGTCTGACCCTTTTGAACGTACCTCTATTCCATTCTCAGCTCCTTTTGAAGCCGCATAGGCGACGCGTTTCCCGTCCGGCGACGTTGCCCAATAATAAGCAGCAGCTGTCGGGAGTCCTTTTACGCCTTCGACCGGCCCGCCAGCGACATCAACTCTACCGAGCGGTTCGCTGCCTTCATTGAACCACCGGAATACGACTGTTTTGCCGTCGGACTCAAACCGCGGCACTTGGGTGATGCCTCGTACCTCCGCAAGCAGAGTCTGATTAGACCCGTCGATGTTCATTCTCCAAATCTGGTTGGGGCCAGCCCGATTTGACGTGAAAACAATGTACCGTCCGTCTCCGGAAACCTTTGGTTCGGAGTCGTTAGATCCCGAATCGGTCAACCGCACCGCGTTTCTGCCATCGGCGTCCGATATCCAGATATGTACGAGGTTGTTCTCATAGGCGTCAAATACTAACTTTCCGTCCGGCGTCCATTCCACGTTGGAATGAGCCGCAATCCCGTTGGACAACGGTTTCAAAGAGGTAAGATCATTTGCATCTCCGACCCAAACCATATTCTCCTCGGAACGCTGTGCGGTCACGATATTACGTGCATCACGGTCGACGCTGACACCGATATAGTAATTTAGATCGTTCGTTATCCGCGTCGATCGCCCGTCGGGAAGCGACACGTGGTATAGCTGATGCACGTTTGACGCGGGATCGCGAGCACTCATCATAAGACCGCTCGAATTCTTAAGCAGAGCGATCGCTCCGATCCGTTCGTTCTGTCGAAGAACCGGCACTTCGTCTCCACCTACTGCGGGTAATTTTACTATCGACCATTGCTCGACGCCGTCGCTCAATTCGCGTTTTACGTAATAGATAGAATTACCATCGGACGAGAACCGTGGCTCACGAAAAATTGTCTCGCCCGCAGCTCCGATCAGGGACCGCTCGTCACTTCCGTCGGCGGCGTTCGCCGAAATGATCTGCGTCTCAGTCGTGTTAACCGAGGCACTGGGATTGACATCGCCATACCTGACAAACAGCAAACGTTTGCCGTCCGGGGAGAGATTGCCGAGATGATTCGCCTTGTCCACCACCTTCCGCGGAAGGCCTCCAAGTGTAGGTATCCTGTAGAGCGTTCCATGGGCTGCCCCTCGTGCGGCCGTAATGTAATAGATATATTCGCCGTCATCACTGAATGCCGGACAGTCCCAATATTGGACAGGCTGGGGCGGGACGATCTGTATCGCATTCGTTTCGCTCACTCGCCGGAGCCAGAGAGACCGGTCGTCGTTGCCCTCCAGCGTGACGTAGACGACAGATTTTCCATCCGGCGAAAGAGCAGCGTACGCGACATTTTTCGACTGCGAAAGCCGTCGCATAGTCATATTCGCGAAGTTCAGCGGCAGTTCCGGGGGCTGACTCGAAAAGTAGTACCACCCTGCCAGTGCGAGAAAAAGGACCAAAAACGCAACCGCGGCGATTGGCCAAATGCTCCGCGGCCGCGTTTCGTGATAAAGGCGACGTGCAAAACTTCCGGCAGAAATGGCTCCGTTGGAACGAGAGACCGCTTCATTTAGCATCTGGCCCAGCCTCTTCATGCTTTGTGGGCGGTCGGAACGGTTCTTCTGCAGGCATTTTAAAATCACCTTCGAAACCGGAAGTGGCACCGAGGACCTTATTTCTTCGGCGGGAATCGGTTCAGTCTTCAAAAGACTCCCAATTATCTCAGCGTTGCCTTCACCGGTGAACGGCCGAACTCCGGTCAATGCCTCGTACATCACAACGCCCAGACTGAAGATGTCAGTGCGGTGGTCGATCTCCTTTCCCTCAGCCTGTTCGGGTGACATGTATGACGGTGTGCCGATGATCTGACCATCGTCCGTAACGTGGATCAGCGAGGAGTGAGCTCCTGACGGCGTTGGTTGGAAATACGCGAGCCCGAAATCGAGGACCTTCGGTGTGCCGTCGCCCGTCACGATGATGTTGCCCGGCTTAATGTCGCGATGGATCACACCCTTCGCGTGGGCCTGGCCGATCGCGTCGATCACTGGCGTGAACCATCGCGCGAAGGTCGCGAGATCGACGCCCTCGTCCGTAAAGAGGTGATCGAGTGTTTTCCCCTCAACATATTCCATCGCGATGAACGGCCGGCCGTTATGTTCGTCCACTGCGTATACTGTCGCGACGTTCGGATGATTTAGAGTGGCGGCAGCCCGTGCCTCGTTACGAAATCGTTTGAGAAAGTTCGGATCACTATCAAAAAAAGAGGAAAGTGTCTTTATCGCAACTTTCCTTCCCAGCCTTGTATCTACGGCCAGGAAAACTTCGCCCATCCCGCCTGAGCCGATCTTCGAAATGATTCGGTAATGTCCGATCATTTCATTGGGTTTGGGGTGATAACTTTTTAGAAGGTCGGATGCAAAAGCTCCGACGACCGGCTCTGAGATAAAATCTCCAGCCTCACCGTCGGCTGCTAAGAGGGTCTCGACCTCGCGTCGAAGGGTGGGATCGCCGTCGCAGGCTTTATCGAGAAACGCGGATCGTTCATCGCTCTCAAGCTCGCTCGCCGTATGATATAACTCGCTGACCTTTTCCCATTCCTGAGGTGTCATACTACTTCAGCTCGCGAAAAAGCCACGCCCGTGCAAGGTTCCAATCGCGTCGAACCGTGCGCGTTGAAATATTCAGCGTCGAGGCTATCTCATCCTCTGTGAGTCCGCCGAAGTAACGCAGTTCTACTATCTGACACTGTCGCGCGTTCATTTGAGCAAGCCTTT
>DATFEW010000250.1:0-8248 GCA_035250805.1 Pyrinomonadaceae bacterium | reverse complement strand
CGGACGCAGGAAGGAAAGGTGATGCAACCCGTTCCGACACGTCCCGTGGGTTCTAGCGGCTGACAACAAGCCGTGAGTCGTAAATCGTGAATCGAAAATCGATTTACGAATTTCGATTCACGATTTACAAACACAAAGAACCCTGTATAGGAGATAGATAAAAATCATGGCAATCACAAAAGCTGATGTAGTTGAGTATTTGAAAGGAATGACACTTCTGGAAGCGTCGGAATTGGTCAAGGAATTAGAAGAGGTTTTCGGCGTGTCAGCCGCAGCCGCAGCGGCGCCGGTAATGGTCGCAGCGGCAGGTGCCGGTGCCGACGGCGGTGCAGCAGCCGCGGAAGAGAAGGATACATTTGATGTTGTTCTCACCGCGGCGGGCGGCAACAAGATCGCGGTGATCAAGGTCGTTCGCGAAGTTGTTGCGGGCCTTGGCCTCAAGGAAGCAAAAGACCTCGTCGACGGAGCTCCTAAAGCGCTGAAGGAAGGCGTCTCAAAGGACGAAGCCGAAGAGATCAAGACCAAGTTGACTGAAGCCGGTGCTACGGTCGAAGTGAAATAATTAGCGATGTTTCGGCGGCCGGTAAATGACGCCGGCCGTCGGCGCAATTTGCTTTTCGTAACCTGGGTTGTTACACTAAGCGTCAGGCGTAAGGGAAAAGGTGTCTTTGGGCTAACGGCGGCCTAAGTGCGTAAAATCCACTAAGTTATTTGTTTCAAATAGGTTGGTCAGGCTTTTCCCGCAGATCTGTGGAGAGTAGGTGTCCCTTTTCGGCACGCTCGAAAAATTAAAATAACGGCGTTTAGCTGCTAAAAAAGCGGTCAGGGCGAACTTTACCCTGGACCGCATTTGCCGTCTTTTTTGAAAAATTGTCTGTCGTTGGGAGCTTTTGTTCAGGGAATCCTAACAGCAAACGGCGGATAAAGCAACATTTTTTTCTTCAGGCCATTAATTAGAAATATGATCAACAATCCGCTCCAAATTTCATCAAACGGGCTCGGCCGCAGAACAAGCAACGCACCGGAGCGCGTGGATTTTTCTAAGATCTACACAACGGCGCAGATTCCGAATTTGATCGAGGTCCAACGCGAATCGTATAACCGGTTCCTGCAAATGGACCTGATCCCGGAGGAACGTGATTTCATCGGGCTGCAGTCGGTATTTTCATCGATCTTTCCGGTTTCCGATTTTCGAGAAACGGCGACTCTTGAGTACGTCGAGTATCAGATCGGCAACTGGCAATGTAAGTGCGGGAACCTTGAGGGCCTCGAGCACCTCCGCGCAAACTGTAAGAACTGCGGTGCAAAGGTAAAGGTAGATCCGTTCAATCCTGCCGAGGTGCTCTGTAATAATTGCGGCACGTTCAATTCGGTCCGGCCGAACCTTTGCAATAACTGTGGTGAACCGGTCGGCCTCAAGCATAAGCACGACCAGCAGGAGTGCCAGGAACGCGGAATGTCGTACAGCGTTCCGCTGAAGGTCAAGATCCGCTTAACGGTGTTCGACAAGGACGCGGAAACAGGCGTTTCGACCATCCGCGATATCAAGGAAGAAGATGTCTTCTTTGGCGAGATCCCGCTGATGACCGATAACGGCACGTTCATCATCAACGGCACGGAGCGCGTCATCGTATCGCAGCTTCACCGTTCCCCGGGCGTGTTTTTCAAAGGCGACCGCGATGAGTATCTCGCTAAGATCATTCCATACCGCGGTTCGTGGGTCGAATTCGAATACGACCAAAAGGGGTTGCTGCATGCAAGGCTGGGGAAACGCAAAATTCTTGCGACGATCTTCCTGCGTGCTCTCGGCCTGTGGCTCTCACCGCAGATCGATATGAAAACGGTATCGGACAGTATTCTCGAAGAGGTCGTTAAGAATGCCGAATATCCTGATTCTGAAATTCTGAAGTTGTTCTATGCGGTCGATGAAGCGGTCGTGTCTAAGGGCGGCCTCTACCTGAAGGTTAAACCCGAGGGTGAGACCAACCTTGTCGGGATGAAGGCCGAAGAGGACATCAAAGACCGCAAGGAAGACGTTACCCGCCGAGGGAAAAAGATCACGAAGCTTGCACTCAGTGATCTTCGACGGATGAAGAAGCCCCAAGTGCAGATTTCCGCGAGTGATTTCGAAGGCGCATTCTCGCTATCGGACATAATCAACTACGAAACGGGCGAGGTGATCATTGAGTCCAACACCGAGCTCACCGCAGCCAAACTGCAGCAGATAATCGAAGAAGGTGTCGAGTCGTTTGAGGTTTTCTTCCCGAAGAACGACGTTATCGGCGAGATCATCTCGAACACGCTGAAAAAGGACGCGATCTCCAAGCCGGTCGATGCACTGCTGGAGATCTACCGCAAGATGCGCCCTGGCGATCCGCCGACGGTGCCGACCGCATATCACCTGCTGGAAGGAATGTTTTTTGATACGCGAAGGTTTGATCTTTCGAGAGTCGGCCGGCTGAAATTCAATATCAAGATGGGACGTCCCGAAAAGGACCGGATCGATGATCCGCTCCTCGCTGCGACCGACTTTATCGAAGTGGTGAACTACCTGCTTCGGATGAAAAGGGACAGCGAACATTACACCCAGGACGACATCGACCACCTCGGTAACCGACGTGTCCGCGCGGTCGGTGAGCTGCTTGAAAATCAATTTCGGATCGGCCTCGAACGCATGGAACGCGCGATCAAGGAGAAGATGTCTATCCAACAGGACATGTTCACCACAATGCCGCGCGACCTTGTGAACGCAAAGCCGGTGACGGCCGCGGTCCGCGAGTTCTTTGGTTCGTCGCAGCTTTCGCAGTTCATGGACCAAACGAATCCGCTGTCCGAGATCACGCATAAACGCCGCCTTTCGGCTCTGGGACCCGGTGGACTTTCGCGTGAGCGGGCGGGATTTGAAGTTCGCGACGTTCATCCGACGCATTATGGACGCATATGTCCCATCGAGACGCCTGAAGGCCCGAACATCGGTCTTATTTCATCGCTGTCGTGCTTTGCACGGATCAATGAGTTCGGCTTTATCGAGTCTCCTTATCGAAAGGTCATCGACGGCCGGGTGATCGAGTACGTAAAGATCCAGAATGGCGGCGATACGAAATTCAAGCCGAACGAGCACGTGCCCCTTGAAGAAGTTGAAAAAGCGAATCGCAAGGTAGCAAAAGAAGGAGGCAAGGAAGCTGAGTACGAGCCGTTCCCGTTCTATCTAACCGCTTGGGAAGAGGACCGGTATGTCATCGGCCAGGCGAACATCGAGCTTGACGAAAAGGGCAATCTCGTCAACCCAAAGAACGCCGCGCGGAAGAAGGGTGAATTCACCACTTCCGACCGGGCCGATATCGAGTATATGGACGTTTCACCGAAGCAGCTTGTTTCGGTGGCCGCGTCGCTAATCCCGTTCCTAGAGAACGACGACGCTAACCGGGCGTTAATGGGTTCGAACATGCAGCGTCAATCGGTGCCTCTGCTTCGTGCCGAATCGCCATACGTCGGCACCGGTATGGAAAAGATCGCGGCACGCGATTCGGGCGCGGTCGTCATCGCAAAACGCGACGGTGTCGTCGATTACGTCGATTCCGAACGCATCATCGTCAAAGCCGACCACCGCGTCGACGGTACTATTTCGCGTGAGGTCACGGCGGACATCTATTCGCTGGTGAAATTCAAGCGTTCTAACCAGAACACTTGCATCAACCAGCGGCCGATCATTCAGGTCGGCGAACGTGTTAAGAAGGGCAATGTGATCGCCGACGGCCCGTGTACCGACCGCGGCGAACTGGCCCTGGGCCGTAACGTGCTAGTGGCATTCATGCCGTGGCGCGGATACAACTTTGAGGACGCGATCCTCGTTTCTGAGCGGCTCGTGAAGGACGACTACTACACGTCGATCCACATTGAGGAGCTTGAGATCGAGGCCCGCGATACGAAGCTGGGCCCCGAGGAGATCACGCGAGACATTCCGAACATCGGCGAGGTGATGCTTCGCGATCTTGATGAATCGGGTATCATCCGCATCGGCGCACAAGTCAAGCCGGGTTCGATCCTTGTCGGAAAAGTTACGCCGAAGGGCGAGACTCAATTGACCGCGGAAGAAAAACTTCTCCGCGCGATCTTTGGTGAAAAGGCCGGCGATGTTAAAGACGCATCGCTGACCTGCCCGCCGGGTATCGACGGAACTGTCGTTGACGTTCAGGTTTTTACCCGTAAGGGCCAGGATAAGGACGAACGGTCACTTGATATCGAGGGCATGGAGGAGGAGGACCTTCGCCGCGACCTCGAAGACGAGATCCGTATTCTGCAGGAGCAGCGTGACGAGCGCATCTTCGAGCTATTCGAAAAACGGAAGCTCAACACCGATCTGAAAGACGGCCGCGAGGTTGTCTTGAAGAAAGGGACGACGTTAACCCGGGAGATCCTTAAAGAGATCCCGACGAAGCTGCTGAAAAATATCGACGTGGCTTCGGGACGCGTTGATACCGCAGGTGAGATCAAAGAATACGAACAGCGTGTCATACGCCAGATCGGAATTCTCTCGGACATTTACGACGAAAAGATCACGAAGCTCAAGCAGGGCGACGAACTGCCGCCGGGCGTGATCAAGATGGTCAAGGTTTTCGTTGCGATGAAGCGCAAGCTTTCAGTCGGCGACAAGATGGCAGGCCGCCACGGTAACAAGGGCGTGATCGCACGCATATTGCCGGAGGAGGATATGCCGTATCTGCCGGACGGAACGCCGGTCGAGATCGTTCTTAATCCGTTGGGCGTACCCTCGCGTATGAACGTCGGTCAGATCCTCGAAACGCATCTCGGCTGGGCCGCACGCGTGCTCGGGCTGCACTTCGCGACCCCGGTATTCGACGGTGCGAGCGAAGCCGAGATCAAGGAATACATCGGGCAGGCAAACCGTCGGTACGACGAACTGAAGCTGCCGCCGTCGGTCGGCCCTTCGGGGAAGACGAAGCTGTACGACGGTTTGACCGGCGAACAGTTCGAGCAGAAGGTGACCGTCGGTTACATTTATATGCTCAAGCTTTCGCACCTTGTGGATGACAAGATCCACGCGCGATCCATCGGCCCGTACTCGCTGATAACGCAGCAGCCGCTCGGCGGCAAGGCGCAGTTCGGTGGCCAGCGTTTCGGAGAAATGGAGGTGTGGGCGCTCGAAGCTTACGGTGCGGCGCACATCCTGCAGGAATTGCTCACGTGCAAGTCAGACGACGTTGCGGGCCGCTCTAAGATCTACGAAACGATCGTAAAGGGCGTCTCGAATTTCGAGCCGGGCATTCCGGAATCGTTCAACGTCCTCGTCCGCGAGCTTCAGTCGCTGTGTCTCGATGTCGAGCTTATTCACGAAGATGAGATCGATCCCGAAGAGGCGGCCGCGGGTGTGGATGCATTGGTGGGAGTGGACTAGTCGATTTTGTATTGTGGATTGCCGATTTTGGATTGAAGACGCGCTCGTCTCTCCGAAATCGAAGATCCAAAATCTAAAATCCAAAATGGAGAAACATGTTTCGATTCAATAACGAAAGCAAAACGCAATTGACCACAAATTACGAGGCAATTCGCATCTCGCTCGCATCGCCTGATAAGATCCGTTCGTGGTCGCACGGTGAGGTTACCAAACCGGAAACCATCAACTACCGAACGTTCAAGCCGGAACGCGACGGGTTGTTCTGCGCGCGTATCTTCGGGCCAGTCGCCGATTGGGAATGCCTCTGCGGGAAATACAAGCGGATGAAGCACCGCGGCGTTATCTGCGACAAGTGCGGTGTCGAGGTGACGCAGTCAAAGGTGCGACGTGAGCGGCTCGGGCATATCGAGCTGGCATCGCCCTGTTCGCACGTTTGGTTCTTCAAGGGATTACCGTCTCGTATCGGGCATTTGCTTGATATCACGCTGCGCGACCTTGAGAAGATCTTATACTTCGAGACGTATATCGTTGTCGATCCGGGTGATGTTCCTGATCTCAAGGAAAAAGACCTGTTGACGGACGAGCGTTATCGCGAGCTTGTGCGCGACCACCCGAACGGTTTCGTTGCAAAAATGGGTGCCGAGGCGATCAAGGAACTGCTGATCAAGATCAACATCGAAGAGCTTGTCGAAGACCTTCGTGCAAGAATGCGCGATGAAACGTCGCAGCAGAAAAAACTGAAATTCTCTAAACGCCTGAAAGTCGCGAATTCATTCGCGCGGTCGGGCAACAAGCCCGAGTGGATGATCCTGGATGTGATCCCCGTGATTCCGCCCGAGCTTCGTCCGCTGGTCCCGCTCGATGGAGGGCGCTTTGCGACGTCGGATCTTAACGATCTTTATCGTCGCGTTATCAATCGCAACAACCGTCTGAAAAAGCTGATCGAGCTTCGCGCTCCCGAAGTTATCGTTCGCAACGAAAAGCGGATGCTTCAGGAGGCGGTAGATGCGTTATTTGATAACGGGCGCCGAGGCCGCGTGCTGCGTGGTGCGAACAATCGACCGCTGAAATCGCTTTCGGGAACGCTCAAAGGAAAACAGGGACGCTTTCGTCAGAATCTGCTCGGGAAGCGCGTTGATTATTCCGGCCGTTCGGTTATCGTCGTCGGCCCGGAGCTAAAACTGCATCAGTGCGGACTGCCGAAGAAAATGGCACTCGAGCTGTTCAAGCCGTTCATATACAACAAGCTTGAACGCGATCAGCACGCGGCCACGATCAAGCAGGCGCGCGAGATGGTCGAACGCCAGGAGCCGATCGTTTGGGATATTTTGGAAGAAGTGATCCGTGAGCATCCGGTCCTTTTGAACCGTGCGCCGACACTTCATCGTCTCGGTATTCAGGCATTCGAACCCGTTCTAGTTGACGGTAAGGCGATCAAGATCCATCCGCTCGTCTGTACGGCGTTCAACGCTGACTTTGATGGCGACCAGATGGCCGTGCACATTCCGCTCTCAGCTGAAGCGCAGATCGAAGCGAGCGTTCTGATGCTTGCCTCGAACAACCTGCTTTCACCGGCAAGTGGTCAGCCGATCACCGTCCCATCGCAGGACATCGTCCTTGGCTGCTACTACCTAACGCTTGGCCGCGAAGGTCTCAAGGGTGAAGGCAAGGCCTTCAATTCAGTTGACGATGTGCTGCTTGCTCTCGACGCCGGTGTCGTCGAGACGCAGAGCAACATTCGGCTCCGATGGAAGGGCGATCTTATCGATCTGACACTCGAACACAACACGCAGGATGTGATGCGTGCAACAGTACGTGAAAACGAGGACCGTGTGATCGATACGACCGTGGGACGCGTGATCCTGAACGAACGCCTGACGCGTGACGGCTTGCCATTCGTAAACGGAACGCTGAAGAAGAAGGGCTTGCAGTCTCTGGTAAGCTTCTGTCACCTTCGCCTTGGCCATGAACATACGGTTTTATTGCTTGACGACCTGAAGACCATGGGATTCCTTTACGCAACGAAATCGGGCATGTCGATCGGCATCGACGACATGGTCACGCCGGCGAGCAAGAAGGGCATTATCGAAAGGGCTCGCAAGGAAGTCGATAAGCTTCAGAAGCAATACGAAGACGCGACCATGACCAACATGGAACGCGAAAACAAAGTGACCGCGATCTGGTCCGACGTGACGGACGAGGTTGCAAAGGAAATGTTCAAGGCGATGCACACTCGTGAAGCCGAGCGAAAGGAACTCAATCCGATCCTAGTGATGGCGGATTCCGGTGCTCGGGGTTCCGATGCACAGATCCGGCAGCTTGCGGGTATGCGTGGCCTGATGGCGAAGCCGTCGGGCGAGATCATCGAAACCCCGATCGTGGCGAACTTCCGGGAGGGCCTTAACGTGCTGCAGTACTTTATCTCGACGCACGGCGCCCGAAAGGGTTTGGCAGATACGGCACTAAAGACCGCCGACTCAGGCTACCTGACGCGTCGTCTTGTTGACGTTGCGCAGGACGTGATCGTATCAGAACAAGATTGCGGAACATTACGAGGCGTTTGGGCTGAGGCGATCATCAGAAATGGTGAGGAAGTCGAATCGCTTCGCGACCGCATCGTCGGAACGACCTCGCTTGACGACATCATCGACCCGGTCGACGGAACGACTATCGTCGAGGCAAATCTAGAGATCGATGAAGATCTGGCGAATCAGGTTCAACTTTCCGGTCTGCAGAAAATTCGCATCCGCTCCGCACTAACGTGCGAAGCTCGGCGTGGCATCTGTGTTAAGTGCTATGGACGGAATCTCGCGACGGGTAACACGGTTGAGA
>DATFEW010000220.1:0-4100 GCA_035250805.1 Pyrinomonadaceae bacterium | reverse complement strand
GATTTCGGCCTCAACTACATGGGCCTGAGCACCGACTGGCAAAAGCACGCGTATATTCTGAAAGCCGGCGAGACGGATGCTCCTGCCGGATTGAAAGCAGCGTTGAAAAATACTAACCGGCTGCAGGACATCCTGTTCGGTGTTGCGCGAATTGGAATGACAGGATCTGAGGTTTACGAGAAGACGATGGCCGTGGCGAAGCAACGTGGCATCGAAGCGATGATATATTCACACCCGCTCGGGACACAAGGACACGGCCTCGGGCCGTCGATCGATTTCCGCGGCACCGTCGGCGGAGGCGGAAATAAGATACTTCCCGGCTCCTATATGTCGATCGAGCTGAACACATCCACCGCCGTTCCCGAGTGGGGCGGGCAGAAAGTGACCATGATGGCCGAGGACGACGCGGTGATGACGCCCGACGGTTACCGTTTCATTCGCCCAAGGCAGACGTCGCTTTACTTAATACGATGATCCCGGTCGCTCGTGCTTTCAGAATAATTGATCAGAATCTCTATCCGCTTGGACCAGAGCGGATCGATCTCCCACACTCGGTGGGACGAATTTTGGCGGAAGATATAATCGCAGACACCGACCTGCCGCCCTTCGACCGCTCGCAGATGGACGGATATGCAGTGCGTTCGCGCGATACAAGAACAGTTCCTGTAGATCTAAAGGTAGTAGGTGAATCGGCCGCAGGGCGGGGCTGGCACAATGTATTGAAACGGAATCAGGCCATTCGAATAATGACCGGGGCGCCCGTGCCAACCGGCGCGGATTCGGTTCAGAAGATCGAACTGACGAAGGAATTGGACGGTGTCGTTTCGTTGATCGATCTGGTTCCTGCCGGGCAGTACATCGTCAAAAAAGGCAAGGAGATCCGTAAGGGCGAGGTCGTTATTCGTCGCGGGGCCCGAATTACAACCGAGATGATCGCAACCCCAGCCGCCTTCGGATACTCGCGGCTAAAAGTATCAAGAAGCCCTCGGGTCGCGATCGTTTCAACCGGGTCGGAGATAGTTGAAGTAAATAAGAAACCGCGAATGGACCAGATCCGCGATTCTAATTCGGTTCTCTTGACATCGCTTTGCGAACAAGGCGGCGCGAAGGTCCAAATCCAAATGAATGTGGGCGACCATCTTGGAAAACTTTGCGAAACGATTGCCGATGCCGCAACTGTTGCTGATATCGTCATTACGACCGGCGGTGTTTCGGTGGGCAAATACGACCTAACGAAGCTCGCTTTCGCCGAGATAGGTGCGACGGTACTGTTTGATAAGGTCGCTCTTAAGCCAGGCAAGCCTGCGGTGTTTGCAAAGCGCAAACGAACAGTCTTGTTTGGATTGCCCGGCAATCCTGTATCTGCGGCCGTAACGTTCTATCTTTTTGTACGGCGTGCGATGATGTTAATGCAGTCTGCGGCGAAAACCGAACTTGAGCGAGGCTTCGCCATTATGAATGGCCCGGCAAAGGGCACAAAACTCCGGGACGTTTATTGCCCTGCTCGGCTCGCGACCGCGGCAGACGGCAAACTGATCGCCGTTCCGCTTCCGTGGCTCGGCTCCTCAGACCTGGTTGCGTTTGCTAAGACGGAAGCACTGGTCGTGGTTCCCAAAGGAACAGATCTCGAGACCGGCGACGTTGCGAACGTTCTTTTTTTATGAGTGGGCTTTCACATTTTGACGAAACCGGTCGAGTCAAGATGGTCGACGTTTCGGACAAATCTGTGACCGCACGCGAAGCGACCGCGTCCGCGCGCGTGCTGCTGTCGCCATCGACTATCGCCGCGATCCGTGACCACACGAATCCAAAAGGCGACCCGCTAGAGATTGCTCGGATCGCCGGCATCCAGGCGGCCAAGCGAACATCTGAATTGATTCCGCTCTGCCATCAGATCCCGTTGTCATCGGTGAGTATTGATGTGGGGATCACTGATGACGCGATCGCTATTGAAGCAACGGCGCGAACTTCGTCGCAAACAGGTGTCGAAATGGAGGCCCTTACAGCCGTAAGCATTGCCGCACTAACGATTTACGATATGTGTAAGGCGGTTCAAAAAGACATCGTGATCTCGGACATTCAGCTTGAATCAAAAATAGGCGGAAAGACCGATTACGTTCGAAAATAGTTGCGTGCAACCTGTTTTCCTTTATGGCATTCGAACTTTGCGGTAAAATATTCGTAATCGAGTAGAGGAATGAAAGGAGCACCGACCAATTATGCCGTATAGAGTTGTTAAAGAAGCCGAGCCGCAATTCAAACTTCTCCTGGTTGCGACGATCGTGAGTATTGTCCTGTGGGTGATCTCGTCGTATCTCCCGGTCGTGGGTCTCGTGGTTTATCCGCTGCAGCTCTTCGCGACGTTCATCCACGAAGGCGCCCATGTCCTCGCAACCCTCCTGACCGGGAATTCGGTACAGAGTCTTACAGTCTCGTCGGATGGGAGCGGCGCGGTTTGGTCACAGGGCACCGGCTCATTTTCGCAGCTCCTCATCTCGAGCGCCGGTTATCTTGGCACGACACTTTATGGAGCATTGCTGCTCGCGTGGATGAGATTCGGCTATCCGTCGCGGATCGCTCTATTTTTCTCCGCCGGGTTCGTGTTCGCGATGACCGTGGTCTTTGGATTACTGGCACCGGTCGTCAATTTCTTTTCAACCGTTACGCTGGGTAGCGTTTTCTTCACGGTGTTTGCGGGACTGGTCCTGGCTGTCGGGCTCGGGCTGGTCGCCTACTTCAGCAATGCCAAGTGGGCAAATTTCGCGCTCGCTTTCCTGGCCGTTCAGTGTTTGCTTAACGCTATATTCAGCCTGACCGACCTGCTCTTGATCACGACAATGACCGGTGGACATTCGGATGCGGTCAATATGGCCGCCGCGACGGGCATTCCTGCGGTTGTTTGGGTACTGATCTGGTTTGGCATCTCGATCCTGATGATCTCAGTGGGACTTCGCATCTATTCAGTAAGCAAGATTCGAAAGTCCGAAACCGTTTTCGAAGATTAATTCAATGATGAAATTGCTCCTCATGTCAGCGCTGTTCTTCGCAACAGCGCTTTTTGTTTATGGTCAAGTGAAATCGCCGACCCCGCAGCCCCCTAAAGTTTCGTTCGCTGAATCATTGCAGGCGATCGTCGTAACTACGCCGGATTGGACCGCCACCCAGGGCAAGGCACAACTTTTCGAACGCAAAGACCGAAGATCTAAATGGACTGCTGTCGGAGATGAGTTTCCTATTGTCGTTGGACGGAGCGGACTCGCATGGAGCCGCGATACTGCGCCAGAAAGCGTTACGGAATTCAAGTCCGAAGGCGACGGCAAGGCCCCCGCGGGATTGTTTCCGCTAACATTTGCATTCGGCTCCGGTTCAAAACCAGAAGCAGTTACCATTCCATACACAAAGCTCGAACAGAACACCGAATGTGTCGATGATGTTAATTCAACCCATTACAACAAGGTAGTCGACCGTATGAAGGTCGGCAATTTTGATTGGAAAAGCTCCGAAAAAATGCTTGCGGTGGGTGCCGAATACGATCTTGGCGTCTTCGTCGCGCACAATTCATATCCGGTGAGAAGAGGTGACGGCTCGTGTATCTTCCTTCACGTCTGGAAAGACGCCGCTTCACCAACCAGCGGTTGCACCGCCATGGAGCGGACGAAACTCGAACGGCTCCTAACGTGGGTTGAGCCGAAAAGCAATCCTTATCTTGTGCAGCTTCCTGAAAAGGAATATAAAAATCTGACAAGAGCATGGGGGCTGCCAAAGCTTTAATGAAACTTGCGAACATTCCACTCGGGGGGAGACTTTTGATCCGTTCGCGTACCGATTGGCGAACAGCGGTCGTTTCACGTGTCAGCGAGGATCGGATTACCCTTTCCGTCGCGTCGCCAAAAGGTCGAAATTACAGGCTCGGCCGCGATCCCGAGCTTATCGTCGGTTGTGAAAATGGACTGCATTATCTCCATTCGGAACACGCGGAACAATGGAGTGAAAACTTCGCATCGTATGACCCCCGTTGGTGATCCCGCCCCGTTCTGCAAAAATACTTCCACTTGGTGAAAAAGGAAAAACATAAGCATAAGGTGGTCGTTCGTTCTTAC
>DATFEW010000215.1:0-2641 GCA_035250805.1 Pyrinomonadaceae bacterium | reverse complement strand
CGAGTTTGCTCCGAAGGTCCTTTTCTTCGCCTTCCTTCTTTGCAAAATTTCGCGGATTGAGGAGGCCTTCCTGCTGACCTTCAAGCCGCTTCAACGAGTTTGCCAACGAGCGCATGCCGGGATTCGCCTGCCGAAGCTGCTCCGCCCCTAGCTTCGAATAATTTTCAAGAGCCCGTCGACGCGTTTCCCAAACCTTTTTTTGCAGCGGGTTTCCAATGTCGCGCTGATACGCGAGCTGTGAGACCGTTAGCAGCCGCGCGGTCGAACCGGGATAGCCTGAAACGACGACAAAATCGCCATCCTTTGCACCTGTTTCGGACCATTTGAAATAGTTCGGGGTCTTCGCGGGTTGACCGTTCTCGTACGCACGCAAGAAAGTGAAATCGAGGTCGTGCCGTGGAAACGTGAAGTTATCGTAATCGCCGCCAAAGAAAGCGGCCTGCTCTTCAGGAGCCATTACAAGCCGCACGTCGGTGTAACGTTTGAAACGGTAAAGCCAGTATTCGCCGCCGCTATAAAACGAGATAACTTCACATCTAAGTCCTGCGTCGCAAGCTTTCTCGATCGTTGCGATCTCCGCCGTGCGTTTTGCGGCCGCGTCAGCGTCGCTCGTTCCTGCTTTTTCGGCATTGTGAATTCGCGTCGTAACATCTTCGAAAGATTGCAGAACTGACGCGCTCGCATCCGGGATCTTCAATTCTTCGGCAGGAGTCTTGGCATAAAATCCGGTCTTCAGCAGATCGCGTTCCTTACTCGAGAGACGCTCGATGTAACCGCCAGCGACGTGGTGGTTGGTAGCGATCAGACCATTCGGCGAGACAAACCCAGCGGATGCGTTATTTACTTTCGGAGACGCCAACCTCACCTTATCCAGCCACTCTTTCGTCGGCTCAAAACCGTAACGCTCTTTCCACTGCTTCAGCGGCGGATTATCAAACGTCCACATTCCCTCGTCCGCGCGCAGCAGCGGGACATTTATGAAGAAACTTACAACAAGAAGAACAAACAGAATCCTTTTCATAATCCTCGTCGGAGAGTTAAATGCCGGCAAGTCAATGCGGTCCGCCCAAAGCTGATCTCAGGGCCATCAAAAATCTCGGAATAATGTCCGAATTCGCCGTTTTATTATACTGGGATTCGACTATTATCGATAACCTCCCGGTATTTCGGCGGTTAGATGGTCGCTACCCTTCACGCCGTTCGCCGATGACTTCTCATAGTCATTCTTACGGCTTCCCATACTCTTAGTCGATCAAGTTAACTCCCAGAATCCACCTCGTGAGTCGATTCCAATACAGATCAGACACGAAGCGGCGGGTCCTACAGTCAAATTGATCTGACAAATCCGGCCGGCGATCTTTTCCAATTTAGGGTTTGGAAAACCGCTTGTGCCACAGGAGAAATTAAATGAAAAACCTATTTATTTTCGCCGCCGTTACCTTGATCCTAATAGGGGCAACGGCGAGACCAACAGCAAGCCAGATCGTGAACGGAAGTTTCGAAAGCGGCATGCACGATCCCGGAATGATGTGGATCACTTACCATTCGCCGCTCGACAACATTATTGATGGTTGGTCGGTCGGCCTCGGATCAGTCGATTACATCGGCGGCTGGTGGCAAGCGTCCGAAGGAGTTCGGAGCATCGATCTGAACGGAGTCGCCGCCGGGCAAATAAGCCAAATAGTACCTACGACTCCAGGCGTCACCTATACGCTGCTCTTTGACATGTCGGGAAATCCAGGCGGTGCACCATCGCTAAAGGTAATGACAGTGACCGTGGACGGCGACCAGGCCCAGACGTTTTCCTATGATATGAGCGTGACAGCGAACACAGGCGCCGATATGAAATGGGAGACCAAACAATACATGTTTACGGCGAACGGCGCTTTCACTTGGCTGGCCTTCACCAGTGACATTCCAGAATCTGACGGTCCCGCTCTGGACAACGTTAGGTTCTTGGTCCCGGATGTCCCGGAAGTCCCGGATGTCCCGGAGGAAGGGATCTGCCACCGAAGCTCGGGCAAGAAGGGGCAAAAGACACTCTTTGTCAGCCCTCTAGCGATCGCTGACCATATGGCACATGGCGATACGATGGGCCCGTGCGTCGAGGATTAGAAACTAAAGCTCGGACGAAACGACGAAAGCCGCTGGATTGAAACCCGGCGGCTTTCATGATTTTGATCCCACAATATTTTACGCCAAAACGGATCGAAGTTTTTCCAATGCTCCTTCAAGAATAGAGTCCTCGCGTGCGACGCAGATCCGGACGTGAGCGTCCCAGCGATCGCTGTCAGCGAATGCACTGCCGGGCGTCATTCCGACACCGGCATCCCGCATAAGCATTTCGTTGAACGCTATGGCGTCGCTATATCGTTCCGGAATCCGCGCCCAGATGTAGAACGAAGAGCCCGAATCATAGATATCGAAGCCTAACTCACGCATGCCCTCGGTGAAGAAACGGCGTTTCGCATCAAATTTATCGCGGAGAGCAGTGTAATAATTCGGATCAGCCATCAGCACCCTGCTAAGGGCCGCCTGCAAGGGTGTTGCAGGACAGACGTAGATCACGTTGGCCGCATTGTTCAGAGGAGCGATAAGCTCACCCTTTCCAAACGCATATCCGAGCCGCCAGCCCGAAATG
>DATFEW010000214.1:0-13900 GCA_035250805.1 Pyrinomonadaceae bacterium | reverse complement strand
AATTTCGGGTAGCATTCAGAATGATTAAACGTCCCTTTAATTTCAAACAATGGATAGACGAGCACCGGCATTTGCTCAAGCCGCCTGTTGGGAATCAGTGTGTTTACGATGACGACGACTTCATCGTGATGGTCGTCGGCGGGCCGAATTCGCGGAAGGATTACCATTGGGACGAGGGCGAGGAGCTTTTCTACCAGCTCGAGGGCGATATTAAAGTACAGATACAAGAGGATGGGAAAGCGGTCGAGGTGCCGATCCGCGAAGGCGAGATGTTCCTGCTGCCGCCACGAATTCCACATAATCCCATCCGCGGCGCGAATACTGTGGGTCTCGTTATCGAACGCAAGCGCCGCGAAGGGGAACTCGACGGCCTGCTATGGTTTTGCGAAAACTGCAACAACAAGCTTTACGAAGAGTATTTCCAACTCGAAGATATCACAACGCAGTTCCAGGGGGTGTTCAACAGATTTTACGGCAGCCAAGATCTGCGCACGTGCAAGAACTGCGGCACCGTGATGCAGCCGCCGACATAGTAGCCTAAATGGGATCCGGCCAGGTTTCGCACGCCAAGTTCAACCGGCGCATTTCGTCCGGGTTCGGCCAGTAGCATCAGCGAACACGCGTCCCGGCAGGTCTTACACAATACTTTGCGATCCGCCCATAAAAGCCAAAATATAACAGCCCATACGCCAAGACCAGCTTTGAGAAAGGGAGCAGATGGCTTTAAGCAAAGAAGTTGAGCTGGCTTTATCCGAGTTTGCAAAGAAGTCAGGATTTACAACGTCAGGCGGCGTGATAACCGATCTCGACGGGACCGCAGTGCACGAGGAACACGGCCGAACGTATATCCCTGAACCGGTAGAATTCGGACTTAAAGCACTGTACGATCTCGGTCGTCCTGTGGTTTTGAACTCATTACGCTTTCCGTTGTCGGTGCTTCGAACCTTCGGCAAAGAGTGGCTGGCGATCTCTGGTGCCCCGATCCCCGTTGTTTCGATGAATGGAAGTCAGGTCGGCTACGTAACCACCGACAAGCACTCGGAACTGGCATTCGAAGAACTTGCTGCCTTCCCGCTGCTGCCGAACGAGATCGATGCCGTAATAAACGGCGTCGAAGCCCTTCTAGCCAACGATATCCGAGATGTCCTGCTCTTCTATTACCCTCGCGAATGGCGAATGGGCGAAGTTATCTGGACACCAGTAGCGGACAAGGTCCTGCACGTGAAAGAAAAATATGCGAGTGCATCATCTGTCACTGCGGTCCCGGTCGACAAGCTGCGCGCCCAGATCCACGCTGAGGAGATTTGCATGATCTTCCTTCTGATAGAGCGGCCGGCCGATGATCTTATGGCTTATCAACACTCCCGGCCCAGCAGTTTCTTTACAACGAAGGGAGTCGATAAATTATCCGGGACGCGGGCGGCCGCTGGTTTGCTCGGATTCGATCTTGAACGTTCGGTCGGTGCCGGCGACACCGCGATGGATTGCTTTCTGAACGGTGTCGGCATGGCGGTACACGTCGGACCCCACGAGCTCGATTTCCGCGGTTTACACAACACGATACGTGTTAAGAATTCCTTCGAGCTGGGCGACGTTCTTTTCCGCCTTGCAGGATTGCAGGAGCATCTTGGCAAATGATAACGAAAAACCCCTCATCCGCAAGAGATGTCAATAAATTCAAAAGATACGCGCGGGCGCTGGTCAAGCATCATTTCGGCAAGGCGGCGCGGCGTATCGAATACAAGCCCAGCGGTCTGACGAATTTCGTTTTTACCGTAAAGCATGCCGAGGGAAATTTCGTCCTTCGCATCAGTCCAGATCCCGGACGTCTAAACACATTCATAAAGGAACAGTGGGCGCAGAAAGCTGCTCGTAAGGCCGGTGCTCCGGTTCCCGAGGTCCTCGAGGTCGGTGCCGAGGTCATTCCTTTCCCTTATATGATCTCGACGACGGTGGAAGGCAAAGAGGCAACGCATCATCCGGAGAGGTTAGAGATACTCCGCCAGATGGGGCATTGGGCGGCTCGCATCAACAAGATAAAAACGAAAGGCTTCGGCGAAACATTTGACTGGTCCGAGAACCGACTCTCCCGAAACAAAAGTTTTGGGGAATATCTAGAGAACGAATATCGCTACGCGTCCAAACTTCAAACGCTCGAAAAACACCGATTGCTGACGCAAGCCCAGATACGCACATTAAAAAAGATCTTAGCCGCAGCCGGCAAGACGCGTCAGACCGGGGCCTTGACGCACGGCGACCTCCGACTGAAAAATGTGATCGCCAACGCGGACGGCAAGATCATCGCCATCCTTGATTGGGGCAGCAGTACTTCGAACATCGCACCCCAGTGGGAACTTTCGATCGCGCTTCACGACCTCGGCATCGACGGCATGCAGTATTTTCTCGACGGCTATGAAATGAAAAGTGATAAATTGAAGGAGATCATACCGCTGGTTAAAGCGTTTAACGTGACGAATTATGCGGCGGCGATCGAAGAAGCCGTGCGTTCGAAGGACAAGGCGCGACTCGACCAATTCCGGACTCGTCTGAGCGGGACGTTGGACCTGTATTCGTTTTGATCTTCCTGTGCCGCTCCATCCGATGCTGAAAATAGACGTTCATACGCACATCCTTCCGAAGGACATTCCTAAGTGGAAAGATAAATTCGGTTATGGCGGGTTCATCCAGCTCGTCGAAGAGGGCCCCGGCTGTGCTCGAATGGTGCGCGACGATGGCGGCGAATTCCGCACGGTCGATGAAAATTGCTGGTCGCCGCTCAGGCGCATAGAGGAAATGGACGCACTCGGCGTCGGCATCCAAGTCCTCTCCACTGTCCCGGTGATGTTCAGCTATTGGTCGAAACCGGAGAACGGTTTAGAAGTTTCGAAATTCCTTAACGATCATATCGGTGAGATCGTTTCGGAATTCCCTTTACGGTTCGTGGGACTCGGGACAGTTCCGATGCAGGACCCGACTCTGGCCATCAACGAGTTGAAACGCTGCAAGCAGCAAGGCCTAATGGGCGTTCAGATCGGAACAAACGTCAACCAGCTTAATTTAGGCGAGCCACAGTTCTTCGATTTCTTTAAGGCGTGCGAGGAAACGGGAATGGCTGTTTTTGTTCATCCATGGGAAATGATGGGCGAGAGAGACATGCGAAAATACTGGCTGCCGTGGCTGGTAGGGATGCCCGCCGAGGTTTCACGGGCGATCTGTTCCCTTATCTTTTCAGGCACGCTCGAACGGTGTCCAGAACTGCGGATCTGTTTTGCGCACGGCGGCGGCTCATTTCCGGCCACGATCGGCCGCATCGATCATGGATTTAATGTCCGTCCGGACTTATGCGCCGTAGATAATCCGCACAGCCCGCGTAAATATCTAGGCCGAATATATTTCGATTCGCTGGTTCACGAACCCGCCAAGCTCGATTATTTGATCAAGCTCGTCGGGGCCGACCAGGTAATGCTGGGCAGCGACTATCCGTTCCCGCTCGGCGAATCTGAGCCCGGAAAGCTGATCGAATCGATGTCGTATGAAGAATCAATAATCGAAATGCTTCTTCATGGATCTGCGCTGAACTGGTTGAACCTGGAAGAGCGAGCCTTCGTTGGTCCGCAGTAACGCCGGGCGAAAGGCAACTTTCCCTCTTGCCCGGCGCCCGAGTGAACGCTTTATTTAGTTTGGTGTTGAGCCCGATGTCGGAACGGAAACCCGCTTCGCCTTCGCAATGCGTTTGTCGCCCGACGCCTTGCTGAACACTAAACCAAAGTCCGGTGTTCGTATTTTGTCCAGAAACCGTTGGTCATCGACAACTGCGAAGAGCATATCCGCTTTATTCCGCACGGTGCTCCCGTTCTGAATAGCAGTCGTATTGAGTATCAATCTGCCAGTATCGTCGCGCATCGTTACGTTATGAACCGAACCGTGCATTCTGATCACGGAAAGATCGTAATTGCCGGCGGGAAAGATCTTGTCTCCGATCGAGAATTCGAAGGGTATTTGTGCCTCGACGCGTGTGCCGGTCGTCTGCGCGAAGGAGATAGAGGCACCGAAAACTAACGTTAATGAAAGAAAAAGAAAAGTCCGAATAATTGCTCTCATGAGAACCTCCATGAATGTTTTGAATTGAAATTCTAATGCGGCGCTCGGCCTGCATATCCGACGCGCCGAATCAGCTGTAATCGATTACAATTGAAAATCGTTCGACGCTATATACAAGACACCGCAAAAGGCATTTGGGTTTGTCGACCCAAAGAATTAGTGAAGTAAAATATGAACTCGTCACATGCGCAAAACATTTCATCACTCGCGGACGCGGAGAGAGCCGATGCTGAAGATCCGACTCGTAATTTTCGCGCTCATTTTCATTTTCCGCGGCCGTCCAATGAAATGGATATAATCTATTTCACTGGAAATTCGCTTGGCCTTCAGCCCAGAAAAGCGCGCGCTTATGTTGAGCAGGAACTGGAGGATTGGGCGCGCTTGGCGGTGGACGCGCACCTCCACGCGAAGAATCCGTGGCTTCCCTATCACGAATTTCTGACCGAACAGATGGCGGCCATCGTGGGCGCGAAACCGATCGAAACCGTCGTGATGAATTCGCTGACCGTGAATCTGCATTTGATGATGGTGTCGTTCTATCGTCCGACGAAGGAGCGTTACAAGATTGTCATTGAGAAGGGAGCGTTCCCGTCGGACCAATACGCGGTGGAATCACAGATCGCTGTTTGGAGTTCCGCCTTTAGGCGGCTGTCTACTACGAACGAGCCAGCTAAAGCTGGAACTCAAAGCTTGATCGAACTAACTCCACGCGAAGGCGAGTCAACCCTTCGAACCGAAGACATTGTAGAAACGATCGAACGCGAGGGCGACTCCATCGCGCTGATCTTGCTTGGCGGGGTTAATTACTACACTGGCCAAGCTTTTGATCTGAGAACGATCACCGAGGCCGGGCATCGAAAGGGCTGCGTCGTGGGCTTTGATCTCGCACACGCGGCGGGCAATCTCGAATTGAAGATGCATGATTGGGACATCGATTTCGCCGTATGGTGCTCGTATAAATATCTCAACGGCGGACCGGGCGCGGTTGGCGGAGCGTTTGTGCATGAACGCCACGCCCACTCGTTCGATCTTCCGCGTTTTGCCGGATGGTGGGGACACGACAAGGAGACGCGGTTTCTGATGGGTCCCGAATTCAAGCCGCTCGAAGGTGCCGAAGGCTGGCAGATATCGAATCCTCCGATCCTGCAGATGGCAGCGCTGCGGGCATCGCTCGAGATCTTCGAAGAAGCCGGTATGTTAGCACTATGCGCCAAATCGGAAAAGCTTACAGGTTATCTAGAATTCCTCATCGACCAGATCGGCGATGAACGGATATCGATAGTCACGCCACGCGACTCGGCCCAGCGCGGTTGTCAGCTTTCGATCCGCGTGAAAAACGCGGGCCGCTCGCTACACGAGCAAATCGTCGCTCGCGGAGTTTACGCCGATTGGCGCGAGCCGGATGTGATTCGCGTCGCCCCGGTGCCGCTCTACAATTCGTTCACGGACGTGTACAAATTTGCCGAGATCCTTCGCGAATGTTTGAATTAGAATTAGCCACAGAAAGCACAAAAATCACAAAAAAGAAAAAGTTGGTCTTGTTTTGTGAGTTTTGTGCCTTTTGTGGCAAAACTTCTTTATGTCAAACGTCGTGATCATCGGTTCCGGTCTCGCTGGTTCCCTGCTCGCTATCTACCTGGCAAAACGCGGCCTCCAGGTTGATATCTACGAAGCACGCGGCGATATGCGCAAAGAGGAGAAGATCGCCGCGGGCCGCTCGATAAACCTCGCGCTTTCCGACCGCGGCATTGCGGCACTTCGCGAGGTAGGCATGGACGAATACATGCTCGCCGAAGCTGTGCCTATGTACGGCCGCATGATCCATTCGGTCTCAGGCAAGACGAAACTCCTTCCCTACAGCGGACGCAGGGGCGAATACATATACTCCGTATCGCGCGCTGGCCTGAACATCGCCTTGATCAACGAAGCCGAAAAGTACGATCGCGTGAAGTCTCACTTTAATGAACGCTGCATTGACTACTATTGCCGGTCGGGAGAGATGACGTTCGAAAGCGGACTCACGCTCATGGCCGATACTGTGATCGCGACGGACGGAGCCGGCTCAGCCGTTCGCCAGGCAATGGAACGTCAGTTGCCGAATTTCGAAGGCAGGTCAACATTCCTTGAACACGGTTACAAGGAACTTCACATTCCTGCCGCCCGCGCATCGGACGTTCAGCCGCCCGCTACCGCAGGCGGTTCCGACAGATTCTTGCTTGAACCCAATGCCCTCCACATCTGGCCCCGGCACCAGTTTATGATGATCGCCCTTCCAAACTTCGGCGGCAGTTTTACCTGCACACTGTTTCTGGCAAAGAAGTCAGTACCTACTGCGCTAGCGGTGGGTTTAACGCAGCCAATAGGTGGTATCGGCATCGCATTCGACCAACTCACCGACGAGGGGTCGTTGCTCGATTTCTTCAACCGCGAGTTCCCCGACGCTGTTCCTTTGATGCCTACGCTTGTCGAAGATTTCTTTGAAAACCCGACCGGCGAGCTCGGCACGGTGCGTTGCTGGCCGTGGAACGCGGGTGGCAAAGCTTTGCTTCTCGGCGATTCGGCGCACGCCATGGTCCCCTTCTACGGCCAGGGAATGAACTGCGCCTTCGAAGATGTCCGTGTGCTAGATTCGCTCTTGTCGGAACCACCAGCGGTAGCGGGCGGCTTGAACTCTAACGCCGACAACCTCGATTGGAGTTCGATCTTTGAAGAATATAGCCGACTCCGCAAGATAAACACCGACGCCATCCAGGACATGGCAGAAGAAAACTTTTACGAAATGCGCGATGCCACGGCCGACGCCGTTTTTCAACGTAAACGGGAGCTCGAAACGCGACTTGAAGAAACCTATCCCGATTACTTTTCGAAGTATTCAATGGTCACATTCCGCGAGGATCTTCCGTACTCAGTGGCAAAAGAAAAAGGCAACGCACAGGACCGGTTGCTGATGAAGATCTGCTCAAATGAAAACGACGTCAATCTTATCGACGTCGAATCTGTGTTGACCAGACTGAGGAATCTGTAAAGGATGAAAACGACAGTTCGAATCGCCAGCGAAGCTTTTGAGATCGATCTCGACTCTCCGATCGATATTTCGATCCCACTAAACTTCAACGGCCCGCAGCCGAATGCATTCGGTGTTGAACCGGCAATATCCAAAGCATGTGAATACGGCTCGCTTATCGGCGACACGCGCCGCGGCGGCAGCGTGAACTTCGAGCAATACACGCTGATCCCACATTGCAACGGCACGCACACGGAGTGCGTCGGGCATATTACAAACGAGCGGATCGCCGTCCGTGACTGCTTGAAGGACGTCCTTATTCCGGCCACTCTGGTGTCGGTCGGATCAGAGGCGTTCGAAGACGATCTTGTGATCACCGAATCGCGGATTCGCAAAGCACTTGTCGAACCCCGGGCAGCGGTTGCCCAAGCCGGCCGCGCGCTCATATTGCGTACCTTACCGAACGACGACGCTAAACTTTCCCGAACTTACAACGTCGGCAACCTTCCGTACTATTTCACTCAAGTGGCGATGGAGTTCATTGTCGACCTTGGTTTCAAACACCTTCTCGTCGATCTCCCATCGATTGACAGACTATATGACGAGGGCGAGCTCGCAAATCACCGTATATTTTGGAATGTCGAACCGGGTAGTTTCGAGGTTAATGCAAATACGAGAATGAACTCGACAATCACTGAATTGATCTATGTTCCGAATGAAGTTGAAGACGGCGAGTACCTATTGAATCTCCAGATAGCGCCTTTCGCATCGGACGCCGCCCCAAGCCGGCCGATCCTCTTTCGCCCAGCGGTCTAACAAGTCAATGGTTGCAACTTTTGTCTCGCCATCTGCGACAAACAAAGTAATGATATTTCGCTTTCTGTCTATTCTCGCCCTCGGCCTACTGCTTTCCGGGATATCGTACGCTCAAGCGTATGCTCTCGACATCGCGCGCGATTCTGCCCGCTCCGACAGCCGTACTGGTGGACGTATCCAAAAAACGGTCCTCGTCCGCGGTGATTCTGATGTCAGGATCAGCATCAATTTGCCTTCATTCCAGATGACTCTCTGGCAAAACGGCAAAGAGATCAGTAGCTATCCGATAGGGATCGGACTCGCAGACTTTCCCGTTGCGATCAGCATGCGCCGCGCAACTTCGATCGACTGGAATCCTGTTTGGATCCCGCCTTCAAGTGACTGGATCGAAAAATCGAGTACCGTCAAGCCCGGTGAGATCATCTTGCCGACCGATCGACGCAATCCGCTCGGCAAGATAAAGATCCCGCTTGGCAATGGCTACCTGATTCATCAGGCGAAGGGTCCGGGCGATATGGGAAATCTCGTTTCGCACGGATGTATACGCGTGCTTCAGAGCGACCTCTACGATCTGACCGAAAAGATCGTAGCGGCGATGGAGCTCGATGTGAGTCCCGCCCAGATCGCCGCAGCAAAAAGGTCCAAGAAGACACTCATCGCGCAGCTAGATCCGTTTGTTCCGGTCGAGATCACATACGACACCATTGTTGTGGAGGGCGGCCGGTTGAATATCTACCCGGACGTTTATCGGCGCAAGCGAAATACGGTTGAAAATGTGCGAAGGGAATTACAAACAAGCGGGGTGGATGACACGCGGCTCACCGACGCCCAAATCAGAAAAATGATCGCCGTCGCTAGTGGAAAACGAAAATTTGTAGTGAGTGTCGCCGCGATCCGAAACGGCACAGCATTAGCGGTAGGGCGCGCAGTCGCGGTCGTACAAGCTATGCGCGGCGAATGATCTCCGAATTTATCCGTGTTCGTTATTAGTTATTCCCTTCCGGGACATATTCCCAGTGCCACGGCTCGTAAAAGTACGGATAAAATCCGAAACGTTGCGCATTTTTGACCAGCCACTTGTAGGCGGGAGTTTGCACCTGTAACAGGCGATTCGGATCCTCGGTCTTTACGGGTTCTCCGCCGACGTAAATATCAAGAGCGTGTCCGGTCGAATGTGGACTATTTTTCGCAAGAGCTGCACGTCCGGCATTCGGCTCTTTTTTCCGAAGGGACTCCTGATAAGCAGGTGAACGATATGCCGAAATGATCTTTAGAAACTTTTCCTTCGCAGCCAACTCACCCGAGCCGCTCGTCTTCAACTGCAGGTCTTTCGATGCAGCCGTAACCATCCGCTTGTAAGCGGCATACGTCTCTGCTTCGAGCTGTAACAGATCGGGCGAGCGGCTCGCATCAAAAAAATCGCCGATCGGCGCAGCGAAGAGAGAGTCAGTTGCCGCGAGGGTGCCTCGGCCTAACCGGCGAGACTGCCAATATTTCGTAAAGCTTTCCAGCGTCGCTCGGTCCAGCACCCCGGTTCCATCAAGCCCCGATCTTTGCTGCCATTTAGAAACTGCGAGGGCAAAATCGGCTGAATCCGGGTCGCTGTCAGTACCGATGGCATATGAGATCAGAGGGACATAAATGTTCCATCCGGTCTGCGTTTTGGCGCCGAATGACCATTGTAGCGAGCTGCGGAGTTTCCTATTTACGAGGGCAGCATCGGCGAATTTCCCACTTCGATCTTCATTTCGGGCTACCGATGCGGTTTGCTTTGCTGCCGGACCTGACGGCATGGCGTGTTGAGCGTGGGTGTCCGAATCGATAAGTGCCAAATATGCGATCAGACAACTGAAAACACTAATACCGGCAGATGAGAGAATTAACCGTTGCTTCATAAGGGTGAAGAAATGTGATGCAATGCCGCATCACCCGGTTTGCCCCTTTATTTGACCGCGTTTTCGAGAGCAGGTTTTATTTCGGGATATTTGAATTTGTAACCGGCATCCAGGAGCCGCTTCGGTATAACCTTGGTCGAATCGATCAGCAATGCATCGCCCATTTCGCCGAACACAAGATTTACGGCAAATTCGGGCAGCGGAAGAAACGTGGGCCTGTACAAAACCTCGCCGAGTGTCTTTGTAAACTCTTCATTTGTAACGGGATTTGGAGACGCCACATTAATGGCTCCCCGTAAATTCTCATTTTCAAGTGCATAATTTACAATTCCGACCACATCGTCGAGCGAGACCCAACTCATCCATTGCTTCCCGCTTCCTACCACGCCGCCGACTCCGAGTTTGAACGGTGTCATCATAGTGGCGAGCGCGCCACCCTCTTTTGACAGAACGATCCCGTTGCGAAGGAGGACTGTGCGAATTCCCATGTCTTCGGCGCGGCGCGATTCCGATTCCCATTCCTTGCTTACGTCAGAAAGAAACGTGTCGCCGGCGGCGCTCGTTTCGGTCACCTCGTCGTCACCGCGATCACCGTAGAAACCGATTGCCGATGCCGAAATAAAGACTTTTGGTTTCTTTTCAAGCTGCGCGAATGTCTCGATCATCGTTCGCGTTCCATGAACGCGGCTGTCACGGATAGCTTTTTTCTTTTCATCCGTCCACCGCAGAGCACTAATGCTCTCGCCGGCGAGATGTATCGCCGCGTCCAACCCTTCCAGTCGCGGCAGGTCCTCCTTGGCAAATCCAGTATCAGCGTTCCACTGGATATCGCGCTCACTTTTAGGCTCGCTGCGCGACGCAAGAAGCATTTCATAGCCCTTTTCATCAAAGGACCTTTGCAATGAGGTGCCGATCAATCCAGAAGCTCCGGTAATGAGAATTCGCATAAACTAGTTTCGAGCTGAAACGCGATCTTCACGGAAAGGACGCTGATCTTAACAGATCAGTCCTCAGTGATTTTTCAGATCAGTGAAAATCGTGCCCTCTCTGTGTAGATCCTCGTTCAATTCCCTCTTAAGTCGCGCCGAACGAGGTTGGTCAACAGCCGCAGCTCCCGCTCGGTTAATTGATAACGATGCGGAACCATTCCGTTTCCGCCGTTCGCGATCTGGTTGTAAATTTCTGCCTCTGTCCTGAACTTAAACTCACCCTCGCGGAGGCTCGGCACCTTTGTCCCGTCATCCAGAGTTTTGCCCTCGGCTTCCGGCCCGTGACAGATGGCGCAATTTTGTCGAAACAGCGATGCTTCATACTGCCTGCTCTCTGCAATAACGAATCGCTTCGGTTTCGAATCCAGGCAGGCGAATGATCCCACAGCCATAAACCCTAGTACTATCAATAATTTCAGACGGGTCATCTAAGCGGCCGCTACCTCTTCGCGAAGCAGGAGCTTTGAGATCTTGCCGGTGTTACCGATAGGAAGCTCATCGCGAAATTCAACATGTCGCGGATATTTATTCGCCGCCACCTGCGTCTTGCACCATGCGATAAGTTCGTCTTCGGTCAGAGTTTCGCCAGGCTTCAAAACTACGAACGCCTTGACCTCTTCACCGAGCCGCTCGTCAGGCACCCCGAGCACGGCAACGAGCGAAACCGCCGGATGCGTCATGATGATCTCTTCAAGCTCGCGAGGATAAACGTTGTAACCCCCGCGAAGGATCATGTCCTTCTTCCGATCGACAATAGCCAAATATCCATCCTCGTCGATGATCCCTATGTCGCCAGTATGAAACCAGCCGTTGCGAAATGCTTCCGCGGTGGCCTCAGGTCGTTTGTAATATCCCTTCATGATAAGGTGGCCGCGAATCACCACCTCTCCCCGTTCACCTCGCGCCACTTCGTGATCGTTTTCGTCAACGCACCGGATCTCAACCCCGAACAGCGGCTGCCCCACCGTTCCCGGCTTCGACGGCTTCTCGAATTGGTTGAACGAGGCGATCGGTGAGGTTTCGGTCAGCCCGTAGCCTTCCAGAATACGAAGCCCGAAAACTTCGTTAAATCGCTTTATCACTTCGACCGGCATTGGCGCTCCGCCCGACGTGGGTACTTTCAGGTTTTCGACAACAGGCGCAACGTCAAAACCGCTTTCTTCGACGTATTTCAGCAGTCCCCAATACATGGTCGGCACGCCCACCCAGAAGTTCACCTTCTCTTTCGCCATCGTCTCGAGCGTCGACTGAGCGTCGAACCGCGGCAGCAAAACGATCCGGTTGCCTGCATAGATATTCGAGTTCATCTGGACAGTCTGCCCGGTTGTGTGAAAAAGGGGCAGCGTAATCAAGCAGGTGGGCTGCTCGTTTCGTGTGAAATCGATCGACGGAAAGTGCAGCCCCCACGCGACGACCGAATTCATAAAAATATTAAAATGCGTAAGCTCGGCACCCTTTGGCTTCCCGGTTGTTCCAGATGTGTAGAGGATCGAGCATGTATCATCCGGTGACGTAGGATAAATCTCGAATTCGTCCGATTCGGCGCCGATCCTCTGCGTTAGCGTATTGTGCTCGGGAAACGGCGATGGACCCATCAAATCCTTGGTCATCACCACGAGGTGTTCGCAAGATTCGACCTCGTCGAACGCCTTCATTGTTTCCGCTCCCATCGGCAGGTCATCGGTACCTTCGAAGACGAATACGGCTTTCGAATCAGAATCTTCCAGTTGGAAAGCGATCTCCCGCCCTTTGTAAAGGACACACAGGGGAACCACGGCTGCCCCGGCCTTCATTATTCCGTAATAAACGACGGGGAAATACGGCAGATTAGGGCAATTTAAGGCGACCTTGTCACCATAACCAATGCCCATTTTGATCAACGCATTCGCCACTTTGTTCGACATCGCGTCTAGTTGCCCATACGAAAGCCGCGTCTCGTTCCAAACGACCGCCTCCTTATTCGGCGCAAGCCGAGCGTGATGCGTCACCATCGAGGCGAGGTTAAGCGTGGTTGGAGAATTTCCCATTGTTTTCCGAGTCTATGAGCTGCCTGTATCTCTTTGATTATATTCGAGAAACTCGTGGGGGCAAGCCCGCCTTCCTGACGGCGTCGGGTTCAACTGAAGTACGTGGAATTACATGGCCACTTGAGCTACCATCGGCCTGGAAGGCGGAATCATACCGCTAACCAGCATTGCGGTGAGCTTGATCCTCGAAACTGACCTGTGCGGAAGCAGTAATATCGGCGCCCAGCCTTTGAACGGAATGAACGCGAAACTCTTCACGGTGCTCGGGAAAATCCGTTCTGAAATGGCCTCCCCGCGATTCCTCCCGCCACAGCGCGGCTTTCGCCACTAACATCGCAAGCGTCACAAAATTGCGCGAAGAAATACTTAAATTCGAACTCGCTATTTGCTCAAACTCGGACAAGGCCCGCTGCAATGAATCGCGGCCGCGCAAGATCCCGACACGCTCCCACATGACCTTCTTAACACGCTTTTTAACGGCGGTGGCAATTCCAGATCCCAGATTCCAGATTTCAGATCGTGTACTTTTTCCGGATTTGGAATTTGAAATCTGGAGTTTGGAACTGTCCAATGCTGCGGCTGCCCCGGCCCTTGCGCCGAAAACCAAGCCCTCCAACAACGAATTCGATGCGAGGCGGTTTGCTCCATGAACGCCCGTACATGCGACCTCTCCCGCAGCGTACAGTCCGGGGACGGTGCTCCGCCCCCAAAGATCAGTGCGAATCCCGCCCATGCAGTAATGCGATGCGGGTGAAACGGGCAGTTGATCTTTTGTGATGTCGAGGCCGTAATGCTCGCAGGTTCGGTAAATATTCGGGAATCGATCTCTCAAGAAGTTGCCGTCTAACGCTGTCATATCAAGAAACACGTTTCTCGAGCCTGTCATACGCATCTCCGCTACAATCGAACGAGAGACAATGTCGCGCGGCGCGAGCTCCGCGCGTTCGTCGTACCGCTGCATGAAACGCTCGCCGTTCACGTTTCGAAGTATCCCGCCCTCCCCTCGCATTGCTTCGCTTAACAAAAATCGCGGAGCGCCGTCGATGCTCAACGCCGTTGGATGAAACT
>DATFEW010000187.1:0-3902 GCA_035250805.1 Pyrinomonadaceae bacterium | reverse complement strand
TCGCCAATAGATCGTTGCCGTCTTCAACTTCGGTCACTTCCCATCCGACAGCCTCGAAACGCATTGTCACATCTTCCGAAAAGGCCAGCGAAGTCGGGCCGTCGATCGTCACCTGGTTGTCGTCGTAAAGATAGATAAGATTATCGAGCTTGAGATGCCCGGCGAGCGATGCTGCCTCGGACGCGACCCCTTCCATCAGATCTCCGTCCGAGCAGATGCAGTAAATAAAATGATCGATTACCGGGAAGCCGTCGCGATTGAACATCGCCTGCAGATGCTTTTGCGCAATGCCCATGCCGACGCCGTTCCCAAACCCCTGACCGAGCGGGCCGGTCGTGATCTCAATCCCCGCGGTGAGGATATTCTCCGGGTGGCCCGGCGTTTTAGAATGAAGCTGCCGGAAATTCTTTAGCTCCTCAAGCGGCAGATCATGACCCGTCAGATGCAGCAGCGAATAGATCAGCATCGACCCGTGTCCCGCCGACAGCAAAAACCGGTCCCGGTTGAACCACTTCGGATTCTTCGGGTTATGCCGTAAGAACTTGGTCCATAAAACATACGCCGCCGGCGCCATGCCCAGGGGCAAACCCGGATGCCCGGAATTCGCCTTCTGGACGGCGTCCAACGAAAGCGTGCGAATGGTGTTTATGGAAAGCTGAGCTATGTCAGTCGTTTTTTCCATTTGAGTGGCTGTTTCCATATTTATTGAGGTTTCGCTGTTAAGCGTTTCCCCTCATAAGCCTGTTCCAATTCCGCGATATCGAACTTTTTCATCGGTAGGAAGGCCTGGGTTACGCGATCGATCTGCTCACGAGTTCCGTTCTTCATCATTTCGCCCAGCGCGGCAGGCACGACCTGCCATGAGACGCCAAACTTGTCCTTACACCAGCCGCATTGTTCGGCTTGGGGCATGGCAGAGAGCTTGTCCCAATAGCGGTCGATCTCTTGCTGATCGTCGCAATTGACCATGAACGAAACGGCTTCATTAAAAGTAAAGTTGTGTTCCCCGGCGCTGTCCATCGCTGCGAACCACTGGTTCTCGAGCATGAAGTCGGCAAACATTATCGTGCCTTCCTTGTGGGGTTCCATGCCGGCCGGATAGCGGGCGACCGTCCCTTGTTTTGTGTTCCTAAAGTTCGAAATGTAGAAGTTGATCGCCTCTTCGGCCTTGCCCACCTTGTCGCCGGTGAACATCAACGACGGGACGATCGGCGGGCGTGCCTCGCCCTCGGTTCCGGTAAGGATCAATTGCCATGACAGACCGTACTTGTCCCGTACCCAGCCGTAGCGCTCGCTGAACGGATATTTGTCAAGCGGCATCAACGCTTCTCCGCCGTCGGACAAATTCTGCCAGACCTGGTCCAATTGTTTCCTTGCTTCATCTTGCCCCTCGCTATGCGGCGGTCCAAAGTTAACCATGAACGAAACAGACGGATTGAATTTGAACAAGGGACCGGCGCTAATGGAGTTAAATTCAAGTCCCCATAACTTGAACGAAACAACATCGCAATCGCCCGATGGTGTATTGCGAAGCTCGGTCACATTGGTGACTTCGGATCCTGGAAACAACGACGTATAGAATTCGGCGGCCTCACGAGCTTCCTTGTCGAACCACAGATGCGGGGTTATCTTTTGCATTTTTTTTCCTCCCTTGATTCTGTCATGCCCCGACGACTAACGCTTTGTAGGATTTTTTGTGTCGAAATCGGGCATTTTCGTAAATATCATGACACTTGGGGTGAAATTGTCTGAGTTCGAGCCTGGACTCAATTTTATCGAGATTCTTTATTTTGCCAATACTTTCGAGTGCAAGCAAAACCGCGCCGTGTAAAGATGCTTCGGGTTGGTTTGAAACAAGGAGATCGCGTCCAAGTACGTCTGCGATGATCTGGGTCCAAACCGGTGAATGATCGAGCGCACCGCCCGAAACGACTATATCTTCGATCTTCGAAACGTCGTTCAGCTGATCAAACACTTCTGCTAACCGAAAGGCGACCGCTTCCATTGCGGCTTGCAGAATGTCGATCGCGTCGTGCGAAGCGTTGAGACGGTTGATCGAACCGCGGGCGTTCTCGTGGTAGCCGGTGCTCCGTTCACCGAAGAAGAACGGCATCACCGTAAGTCCATGTGAGTCCGCTCCTCGACGCGACACTTCGGCGGCGATCTCTTCGTCAGAAATTTCGATTTGCAAATTCCGCTTCAGCCATTCATATAGTCCGCCGCCGTCGCTTAACGCTCCGCCGACTATCACGCGCTCGCAATCGATGCGGTAACACCATAAACCCGGTGGTAGACGCTGAGGGGGCCCGCCTTCGTATACAACACGCATCGCACCCGAAGTGCCGATCATCAATGCCGCTCTCGATCTCGTCGTGCATCTGGAACCGATGTTATTCGCCGCACCGTCGCCGATCGCCGGAAACCATTGCGCGTTTTGCAGCCTGGGCCATTTTCGTCGAAATTCTTCCGTAAGCGTGAATGTTGTATGTGTTTCCGGGATGACGGGGAGAGCTGATTCATGTAATTCAAGGTAATCAAGAAGCCTTGGGTTCCAAGTGCACTTTTGTTGATCGAAAATACCCGTCGCGGATGCCATCGAAACGCTCGTCGTTGGTGTGCCGAAAAGACGTAAGGCCAGATAATCGCTAAGCGAGAGCCAGCTTGCGGTCTTTTTCCAAACCTCAGGATATTCCTTTCTGAGACAGAGAAGCTTCGATGGCCAAAAGCTTGAATGAAACTGCGCCCCGGTTCGGTCGTGGACCTCGGTTTCATCGAAGTTATTTCTCAATACGTCAGAGTACTTTCGGCTGCGGGTGTCTGCCCAGGTGAGAACTTTTGTCGTCGGTTTACCTTTTTCATCCACCCCGACGAGGCTGTGCCAAAACGCGCATGACGGGACATGCGTGATCTCGCCCTCAAACTCGGCCGAAAGCGCAAGGACCTCATCGATGACGCCACAAACTTCGGCAAGCAAACTGTCCGCATCGAATTCCGCCTTTCCTTCATCTGTATACTTACGACGCGCGAGACTTTCCGGCAGCATCTTGCCTGTGTGATCGAATAACGCGCCGCGGACGCTCGACGTGCCGATATCCAAGCCCATTATTAGATCGCTTGTCACAAAACAAAAAGAAAAATAGCTAACAGCTATCAGCGAATAGCTATCAGCTAGTTTTCAGAACGGTTTCCAGTTTTTACCTTTCAGGTTTAATTTTGCCCGTAGCGGTGCCGACGCCGAGGACCTTTTTGAACCACCAGCGAAGTCCGACAAACAGAAATCGCCAGTCCTTGAAAAACTCGGGCGGCTTGCCTTCGAAATAATGTCCGATGAATTGCAGGATCCAACCGAAGATGAATAAGCTTAGTGCGACCACCCACAATCCGCTGACGAAAAAGCACAAAGGTATCAGCAGGATCGAGATCGCGATCATGGGTATGCCAAAGCCGTGCGCGAGGCGATTGATCTTGTTCTCATGACTGTGCGAATACTCCTCGATCCAATCGTCCCAAGATCTTCCGCCCATCATAAGCTTATACTCCCGAACTTTTGCCCACATTCTACAGCATCACCGTCGAAATGTCTCGACTAGCAGCCCTTCGCCGATCTCGCGGGTTTCGACCGCTTCGAAGCCAATAAGAAAATCCCTGGGCATAAAAACGTCCGCGTCTTCAATATCGACAGGAATGCGCGTCACGATCCATGCATCGATCAGATCTGTGAACGTTGCGAACGTTTTCGCCCCACCAATAACGAAGAGATCGCATTTTAGGTATTTTGCCAGGTCCGCAGCTTCGTTTTCATTTCGAAGGAAAACAAGATCGGGAGCTGTGTCGACCTGTGCCGAGCGGCTAAGAACGATGTTGAGCCGATTCGGGAGCGTCTTACCTAGCGCACGCCAGGT
>DATFEW010000179.1:0-3379 GCA_035250805.1 Pyrinomonadaceae bacterium | reverse complement strand
CATTTCTGCCGCCCGTCCGAAGATCGCCGATTATCCATTCACAACCCTCGAGCCGAACCTCGGCGTGGTCGATATGGGCGACTTCAATACATTCGTTGTTGCAGACATTCCCGGCTTGATAGAAGGGGCCTCGGAGGGGGCTGGGTTGGGAGATCGGTTTCTGCGCCATATAGAAAGGACGAAGCTTATCCTTCACTTAGTGGATGTCTCGTCGTTCTCCGGCCGCGACCCGGCTGAAGATTACAAGACAATAAACCGCGAACTGGGAAAGTACGATCAGGTCCTTGCTTCTCGAACACAACTGGTCGTGGCGACTAAGATCGACGCATTAGACGAACCCGAGCGCCTCGAAAGCCTTCGCGCTGCGGCCGAACGAGACGGACGTGAATTATTCGAGATCTCGTCCGTGACTCGCGCCGGGGTCGACGATCTGGTTGCTCACGTCTCGTCGCTCCTGCAACGGCGACCTGAATCCCACATTACTGTTTCCAAATGAATCGAATCGCATATTTTGGCGGAACCTTCGACCCGGTTCACAACGGGCACTTGAAAATTGCACGAACGCTCGTTGAGTTCTTCCGGCTCGATCGGTTCTATTTTCTTCCTGCGTTTCACGCGCCGCACAAGGCCGACCGCACGCCGACATCCCCCTACCGTCGCTTCGCGATGCTTTCGATCGCAACCAGGAATGACTCAAACATCTTTGTTTCAACTCACGAGCTCGATCAGGGCGAACCGCGTTACACCGCCGATACTATTTCCGAACTGCAAGGTATATTTCCCAGAAGCAAGCTTTTTTTTGTGATGGGCGCAGATTCCTGGATGGACATACGAACGTGGCGTCGGTGGGAAGATCTGCTTTTGATGACTGATCACATTGTGGTTGCCCGGCCGGGTTTTGAGATCGGTGTCTCTCACATTACCGACGATGCACGCCGGAGGATCCAGGATATTCGGGGCAGAGATAAAAGCGTGGTTCCGGAAAATGATCGGGACCGACACGCAATATATATAACGGATGCGGTGCACTTCGAAACTTCGTCGTCCGCACTTCGCGAAGACCTAAGCGACGGAGAGCTTGATCGAGACTCTGATATTCCTATAGAGGTTGCAAATTACATCGAAAAATACGAACTTTATAGATAATGGAAGAACTTCAGGAAAAGTCATTGCACAGGGAAGGTTCTACGGTCGATACAACTCCAGTGCGGCTGCCGTTTGGCGAACTTGATCCTGAGCTGCAACTGGCGGTGCGCTGTGCCGACGATAAAAAGGCTGCCAGGATGTCGGTGCTGGATCTACGTTCCATCGTGAGCTTCACCGAGTTTTTCATGATCGCCGATGGTGCGAACCAGCGTCAGGTTCAGGCGATCGCCGATGAGATCAATGAACAGTTGAAGAAACAATTTGGCCGCCGGCCTGTGCGCATCGAAGGATATGCTACCGCAGAATGGGTGCTGCTCGATTACGGTGATTTCATAGTTCATCTTTTTAACACCGAGGCTCGCGATTTTTACGATCTCGAGCGTCTATGGCGCGACGCAGGAAAGGTCGATCTGCCGGAAAACATACTAGAGACCGCACATTAAAAGTTGCTGATGAGATTTCGATTCATCTGGGTAGGCAAAACCCGCGACAAGAATTGGAAGGCGCTTCAGGACGATTACCTGAAGCGCCTTTCTCGTTTTGTTCCGAGCGAGGTTGCCGAGGCCCGCGATGCTAACCAAATCGAAATTGAAAGCAAACGTATCCTCGAATTATTGAATCCAAAGACGTTCGCCATCCTCCTTGATGTTGGAGGCGGAGTCGTTTCCTCCCACGAACTTGCGGCGAAAGTGGAAAACTGGCAGAACCGCGGATTGAAAGAGGTCAGCTTCATCATCGGCGGAGCGGATGGTGTGGCCTCTGCGGTTGCCGAGAGGGCCGACGATAGGTTATCCTTATCGTTTCTGACTTTTCCGCACGAGATGGCTCGTGTCATTCTGTTGGAACAACTTTATCGAGCGTTTACGATCTTGCGAGGATTTCCCTATCAGAAATGAACAAATTGAAAGCAAAAGAGGCAAAAGAGATCAAAACAAGACTTTTGGCTGAACGTGAGCTTTTGATCCGGAAGCTGAACGGGAACGATCTCTCCATTGATGATTCCGAAACTCCAGACCCGGTAGATCTCGCGGTTCGTAATTATTCAAAGAACGTGATGCTTGCGGTCTCCGAAAACGAGAGCCGTAAGCTGGCGCTGATAGACGAAGCGTTGCAACGCGTCGAAGATAAGGAGTACGGCGAGTGCCAAAATTGCGGCAACCCCGTGAACCAAAAACGTCTGAGCGCCATCCCATGGGCGCGTTATTGTCTCGCTTGCCAGGAACTGGTAGAGCAGGGCCAGCTGGATGAAGAGTAGTCCTCACCCTCCTCTCCCCAAATTTTTCGTTAGTTCAAATTCACGCCTTAACATAATAGAATTGCGCTCTGGGCTCCTTCATGTTCGACGCCGCTCTTAACTCTCTCTTTTCGATTCTGACCCCGCAAAAATGCGCGATCTGCGGATCTGACGTAAAAAGTTTCTCCGACGGCAACGCATGTGGCGACTGCTGGGCCGTGACTGAGATCTACACGGGCGATGAAGCCGCGTGCCGGAAGTGCGGGCTGGTACTTCCTTCCGCTAGGTTCCGCGATAATGCGATGTGCTGGCAATGCGACGGACATTTTTATGATTCAGCGATGTCGATCGGTCCGTATGCCGGGGCTCTCGAGGCCGAGATCATCGGCCTGAAAACCGTTCCCAAATTATCTTCGCGAACCAGGGGATATCTTTTCAGTGCTTTTCAGAAATCCCGCATCGATGGAGCTACTGTGATAATTCCGGTTCCGCTTTCGAGGCAGCGTCAACGTGAACGCGGGTTCAATCAGGCCGAAGTCATCGCGAAGGAACTTGCCGAAAGGTTTCGACTCCGTGTCGATGCAGTGAGCCTTCGTCGAACAAACCATTCACCTATCCACCGCATCGGCATGGACCGAAAGGCAAGGGACCTCTCTGTTAAAAACGCGTTTGAGGTAGCGAGACCGAAGCTGATCGAAGGACAAACCGTCCTTCTTGTCGATGACGTCTATACCACCGGAGCCACCCTCTCTTATTGCGCTAAGGTGCTAAAGAGATCCGGAGCCGTTCGAGTTGACGTTCTAACTCTCGCCCGTGCGCTCTGGACTGTTTAATTCAGCCTGAGGAAAGTCATCGTTCGTTTTTGTCCTTTTTTTTCGTTTGGCTTTTCTCGTTTCGCGGGCTTGGTTCAAAATGCCGTACGAGGCATCGTGTACTTCAAGGTTTTCGACATTACCGTACATATCGACCAAGACAAATCTTAGAGACTGGACGGCGATC
>DATFEW010000201.1:0-4278 GCA_035250805.1 Pyrinomonadaceae bacterium | reverse complement strand
CTGCGGTGCAAGAACTGCGATATCACTTTGACGTACCATCGCATCGACGGCTATCTGATTTGCCACTACTGTAACTACAACGTCAAGACGCCGAAGGAATGCCCATTTTGTGAGAGCGAGTTTCTCTATTTCATGGGGCATGGTACCGAGCAGGTGGAGGAACTTCTGCGAAAGCGATTTCCGAACCTCGCGGTCGTCCGCATCGACCGCGATACGATGTCGCGGAAAGGCGAGATGGTAAAGACGCTGCAAGCTTTCGATAAAGGCGAGATCGATATGTTGGTTGGAACGCAGATGATCGCGAAGGGACACGACTTTCATAACGTAACGCTCGTCGGCGTTATCTCTGTGGACACAATGCTCGGCATGCCCGATCTGCGTTCGGCTGAACGAACCTTTCAGCTCCTCACTCAGGTTGCCGGTCGCGCGGGCCGGGGAAATCTGCCGGGCCGCGTGCTGATACAAACCTATTATCCGGAGCACTATGCGCTTCGACATGCTGTCGGCCAGGATTTCGAAGGCTTTTATAAAGAAGAAATGCGGTACCGCGAACGGCTCGGCTATCCGCCGTATTTCGTGCTCGCATCGATAATGGTCGTCCACGGCGACCTGAAATACGCTTCGAAAAGTGCCGCAATATTCCGCGATTCCCTCGACCGCGCAAACAAAGACGGTAGCCTGCGAATTCTGGGACCTGCTCAAGCCTCCATTTCGCGTATCAAGAACAAATACCGCCAGCAGATCATCGTAAAATCCCAAAACCGCAAAGCGCTTCGTGAAATGCTCGATCAAGCCCTAAACGAAGCCGAGGCCCGCGGCTGCGACCGCCGAATCGTCAATGTCGAGATCGACCCCGTTAACCTGATGTAACTCTCCGAGCTCTGACACTCGTGTCCGTGGTAGCACGTGCGAACAAATGGGTAGCCCCCGGTCAGCGCGGGAAAACTTAACCCGAATTTTGTTTACTTAACCGCACTTAAAGAACATAATCACTCATCTAGTATTTTGATATGACCCATTCGCGCGAGGTAACCCTACCTCCGTTGAAGCTCGTTCTTCATAAGCGGCGGATGATCATATACGCTGCTCCCAATCTCGCTTCCGCATCCCTCCCTCTGCACCGGCACGTTCAAAAGGGTTCCGGCCAACCAAAAAAGGAGATTCAAGAATGAGCTTTATAACCACAAAAGACGGAATGAATATGTATTACAAAGATTGGGGCACCGGACAGCCGGTCGTTTTCAATCACGGCTGGCCGCTTACGGCGGACGCGTTTGAAGATCAGATGTTTTTTATGGCATCGAACGGCTATCGTTGTATCGCCGTCGATCGAAGAGGCCACGGGCGCTCTGACCAATCGTGGGACGGCAATGATATGGATACATACGCCTACGACCTGCACCAGCTTATTGAGAAACTAGACCTGCGGGGTATGATTCTAGTCGGCCATTCTACGGGAGGCGGCGTCGTTGCCCATTACATCGGACGCTACGGAACGGACCGCGTGGCTAAGGCCGTTCTCATCAGCGCCGTCCCACCGGGGTTGTTAAAGACCGACGCCAATCCTGATGGTCTACCGTTAGAGGCTCTAGATGGCTTGCGGTCTGCAATTCAGGCCGACCGTTACCAGTTCTGGAAGGACTTCTGCAATACCTTTTATAGCTTGAACCGGCCCGGCGCAAAAATATCCGAAGGGATAACCGACTCCTTCTTCAACCAGTGCAGCATGGCCGGGTTTCCCGCCTCGTACCTCGGGATCAAGGCGTTTTCTGAGACCGACTTTAACGAAGACTTGAAGAAGTTCAACATCCCGACGCTGATCATGCACGGCGACGACGATCAGGTCGTTCCCGTAGCCGTAACTGCACTCCAATCTGCCAAGATCATTGAGAACGCCGTGCTCAAGGTATATCCCGGCTATCCGCACGGTATGCCCCAAACGCACAAAGACGTTATCAACGCCGATCTGCTTGCCTTTGTGCAAGGGAAAGAACTAGCCGCGACGACGACAGCGTAATTCGAAGGCTCTACGGCGGATCGCGCAATCGACCGGCGCGATCCGCATGTATACTCTATTTCCGAAAACCATCATAGGAGCAGTAATAAGAACTCATGAACAAACCTCGCATCTTCCTTGGATCGTCAGGCAAACAGGCAAACCTGCTGCTGGGGCTGGAACGCGGTCTAGAGGAGTTCGCGCAGGTGGAACCCTGGACCACGGTATTCAATCCCGGAGTTTCCACACTGGAGCGTCTCGTCGAGTTGACACGAGAGGTAGACTTCGCCGCATTCGTGTTTGGACAGGATGACTGGACAAGCGTGGGTGCGCCGGCAGCGGACTCGGGTCAGGCGTCGCCGCGGGATAATGTCGTTTTCGAAGCAGGGCTTTTCGGCGGAGTTCTCGGGATGCGACGGACCTTCATTCTTCACGCGACCGGCTCGAAGCTTCCAACTGATCTTCTCGGCCTCACATCCGTACGCTACGACGGAACGAACGATGCCGACGAGATCGAAGACATCTGCGAAAAACTTCGGAAGGCGATCGAGAACGAGGGCCGCGCCACACGCATCGAAGGGCTTTGGTGGCAGTTTTCCCTGACGGAGCGCACCGAGAAGGAGCCTTCGGCCCTGGGCCTTCTGAAGATCTCCCGAGACCGCAGCGGCATTCTCGAACTAACCGGCCTCGGATGGCAGGAGGACGGCAAATTGTCGGCACGATATCATAGCGAGGCGGTGAAGGAGAAAAGTGACCCTTCCGGCATCTTCTACTTCTGGAATGGAGAAAGACCACTGCATCCGAACGCGCCGCAGTTATGGGGGACGGGAGAGGTCCGTTTGGAATCCGCCGACCGTGCATCCGGATATTGGACGACCCGTGCCGACACGTCCCCGAAAGTAAACGCGCGGACGGCTGGCGTCTACTTGCGCGCCGATGCGGACGACATGAGCATCATGGACGGACGCGACGATCAAAAACGGGTGGAATTCATCGCAGAGAAGCTGGAGCGTTGGAAGTCGATCAAGAGCGCTTGAGATCAGCGTCGGCCACGATCATTCGACAGTTTCAGCGTCGCTGCTCCGCCACAATTTGTACCAACTAAGCACCCCAAGGATGGCGAGGGCGAGGAAGATGACGTACTCGACGGCGATCAGCTTTACTCCCTTTACGTAGTACAAGCCAATGCTGGTGATATCAACAAGGATCCAGAGAACCCAGGTTTCGAATATCCGGCGGGCGAGCAGGATCACAGCAAGCACGCTTGAAACGGCGATGAATGTGTCGATGTACGGAAAGGTGGCGGGCCTTTGGAAGATCTGCGGCAACAGCAAATGGATCTGCGATATTAGCGTGCCGATCACGAGTACCGCGGCCGCGATCAGCCCGGCCAACTTTAGTCTGTTCGCATTACTCAGTGTGCGAATCGCACTTTGCTGGTGCTCTGCCCTGTATTTCCACGTAAACCATCCATAAACGCCCATACAGCAAAAATACATCTGCAGGAACATATCGGAGTAAAGTTGTATCTGATAGAAGATAACAAGGAAGAATATCGCGTTTGCTATTCCGGTAGGCCACGTGAAGATGTTCGCTCTGGCAGCGAGAAATACGGAGATCAGCCCCAACACCGTGCCGATGAATTCGACATAGCTGACGGGATGATCCAGGACAGTGAAGAATGTTTGTGTGACGTCAAATAGCCAGGAAATATCAAACATGCGGTTTGTTAAGGTCGGAATAGTTATAGCCTAGTTGGTGTGAAGCGTGCAAACAGGAGAATATTTACCCGGCTCCGTTGGGTCGGATGTTTGCAACGTGAGGTTCTATAACATTACGCTCCAACGGAGCTAAGGCTATAATGATGTTTATGATCATACGAATGAGCAAGTTGTCAGCTCTCTCAATTCTTTTTGTTTTTAGTATCACCGCGTGTTCTCAACCGGGAGAGGCTCAAAAGGGCGGAATCCCCGCGTGGCAGGCCCCGCCTTCAAAAAACTTTACCGCTGCGGATATCTCCAAATTGAAATGGATTGAGGGGACCTGGAAAGGAATGGACGGAGACAAACCCTTCTACGAACGTTACAGGATCGAAGGGACCACAATGATCGTCGAGGGATTGAAAGAAGATGGTTCACCCGATGGAGAACCTAGTCGGTTCGAACTCAAGAACGGCGAATTTGGCAAGGGCGAAGGCGACAAGCGCTCGGCAGCAAGCGAAATTACGGCCGAACACATTCAATTCGTTCCCGCGGCGCCCGGAAAGGGCAACAGCTTTCGTT
>DATFEW010000161.1:0-2769 GCA_035250805.1 Pyrinomonadaceae bacterium | reverse complement strand
TTGCAAGGATGTCTTTGGCGGGAACTACACGCGGCGGATAGTAGTTATATCCGGCCCAACAAAATCGGCAGCCCTGAGAGCATCCGCGCGAGATCTCGACAAGGAGACGGTCTCCCATTTCGGCATCCGGCGACCAGACCGAGGTCGAAGGGCAGAAAACATCCTGATTGATGAGAAATTCTGCAAGCTCATCCTGCCCGCGTTTCAGTGCGCGGCGCAGTGTTCCTTCTTTTGGATTCACCGCTGCCAGCGCGCGGCCTACACGTCGGGGGACACCGTCCTGGTTCGGGAGGTAATCGAAAACAGTACCGTCGTCGTTGTATATCACGTCGTAAAACGAAGGCACATAGAAGCCACGGCCGATCCGCGCGAGCGAAATCAGTACATCATTTTTTGATTCGTTTTCGAGGATCGCATCGATCAACTGATAAGCGAGGATCTCTCCCTCGCCCACGGCGATGACATCTGTGAACTCAGCTATCGGTTCCGGATTCAGGAACGAGGCCGCGCCTCCCATGACAATGAGCGGGTGAAAGTGATTTCTGTCCTTCGACCAAACGGGAATGCCGGAAAGATGCAGCATCCGCGCCATGTTCAGATAGTCGGTTTCGAAGGAAATTGAGAATGCTACGACGTCGAAGTCACGGACGGGCGTTTGAGTTTCGAGAGAAAGTAATGGTGTTCGAGACTTTTCGTATTCCTTTAGCTCATTGTCATCGGGCAGGAAAACGCGCTCGCAGGAAACGTCAGGTATGCCATTGAACAGCTCATACATGGTATGAAGTCCAAGATTTGCCATCCCGATGCCGTGCGTGTTCGGGTAACAAAGCGCGATCCGCAGCGCGGCCCGGCGATCAACAACATATCCGGACTCGGCGGCGAGCTTGTTTTTATAGCTTTGGACGATGTTTCTGTTCATTCAAAACTCAGGTCAAGAGTATCAGATGCGGCCAAGGGCGATAAATTCACTAAAAATGAAAAAAGGCGGCCGGATCCGCCTTAATTCTTTCTTAGATGACAGGTTACGACTTCTTTTTCGAAGAAGGTTTTTCTCCGCCAGGCGCCAAAACGTATGGGCGGTGCTGGACGACGAAGCCCTTTTCATCGGTTTGGCCGTCGCCGTCGACATCCACTTTCACTTCCAATTTATGTCTCTCGCCGGGTGCATGCGGCTGTTCCAGGTCGTATGCCAAATTATATTGACTGCGAAGAAGACCGTTTATCGACTGAAGATAGCCGGGAATTTCCTGTGGAAAGGTCATTTCAAAATGCACCCCGCCGGATTCCCTGGCAAAAGTGTTCATAGCATTCTTCGCCTGCAGGAACGTCATGCGGTCCGGAAGCCCGGGCATCGTCCGGCTCGGATCCATCTGATCGCAATAGATCTTGCAAAACATATTTCCGGTACTGATGATGTAGATCGGGATACCCGCTTCCTGAATTATCTTCCTGGCCTGGCTGTAATTGATCCTACTGAATGTGTCAATGCCGGACGCCACCAGGATGATAGCCCGGCGCTTCGCTTTTACCGCGACCATTCCGCTATAATCTGCTTTCTCTTCCTTCGAATTCTCAAGCACCACTGAATCCCCACGCCCACCGACCAATGCAAGCTGCAAGGCGTCGTATAGATTGTTTTCGCGGAAAGCGGGATAATTACGAAGCAAAAGGGTTATTGTATCGCGTATGCGTTTCGGGTCGTTGGTAAAATCAGTGATGGGAGTCGGACGCAGGTCGAATGCGATCACCGACGCATAGTCGTCCGGCGGCTTTATGAATCCCGATAAAAACTGCGCCACCGGCATTACGGTTTCGTAATGCCCCGGTTGGAAACCGCGGGTCGAGGCCCGGCCAAACAGTTCGGACCATTTGCTATATTCAAGGACAACCGTGACCGTGATCGGCGATTCCGGCGTCGTAAAGCTGGAGATGTCCTTCTTCACGCCGTCTTCGTAGATCGTAAAATTCTCTTTTTTAAGTCCGGAAATGATCTGTCCTGTCTTTTTGTTAACGACGACCGCGTCAACGTTGACCGTATTCGTTTCGATCGCGATGACGCCGGGTTCAGGCGTGGCTTTTTTCTCTTCCTCTTTCCGCTGCTTTTCCTCGGCTTCTTTTTTCAGTTCCTCCTCGGTTTTCGGGGTGGGCCGCTGGTTCTTCTTCTCGTTGCCGCTGCCAGTCGTCGGCCGCTGAGGCTTGGATTGCGCAATGAGGCTTCCCGTGCAAATCGAAAAGAGAACTACAACAACTAGAGCAAGCAGCAGATATTTAGATTTCATAGCGATTCTAAGGCAGAAACCGAACTTAGTGAGTTAGATACGGATTCTCCCTTTTTGGTTGGACAAAAGCAAGAAATTCAGGCGCGGCACATCCGAGTCTGCAGGTTAGCTCTCTTAGGTATTTGACACCAGCTAATAAGGATAACTAAAATCGGCACGACGTCATCACAGAAATATGGTTGAGCCTGCATATCTTTCCTCCTCCACTGGCATCGCAGTTTCCTCCGATCACATTCGGGCGGTGACGCTTGAAAATGATGTGGTTACTTCGACGCAAGTGTTTGAGGTCACGGCTGAAATCCCGCTCCTGAATCAGATCAAAAAGGTATGTCAAAGAACTGCCGGCAACGCCAACATCGGGATCGCCGTTCCCGGAATGATCGATCTGAAGACTTCGAAAATCGTTGATTCACGCATATCTGAACTCACCGGCGTCGACCTTAAGACAGAAGTCGGCGAACACGTCGTCGTCGAGAATGACGTCAATGCT
>DATFEW010000113.1:0-6266 GCA_035250805.1 Pyrinomonadaceae bacterium | reverse complement strand
TGCATTTATACGAATACGGGTTCGCCAATTTTTCTTTCCATACAGAAATTCAGCAAAAGGTTAAACGATTTATGCGTAAGGTGTAAAGTTACGGTTTCGAGTGCTATCGCCCGCCTCTTTTTCGCCTTAACTCGATCGGCGCCGAGAATGCCTCCCGATTCGCCAGATTGGCAAGTAAGAATCTTTGCGTTTCTTTTGGCGACGAGGTAAGAACGATCTCACCCCGTATTTTCTCATGACGGATCGCTTCAGGATTCACATTGACCGCTTCTTTCAACCAATGCGGCTCCAGAACGGACAATCGCACCGATGAACCATTCTTAGTGACATGAACAAACGTATGTGTAGAAAAGAAATGGCCCTGGTAAAAATCGCTCTGCCTAAATCCCGGTTCGACAGGTACGATGTCTAGGAATGTTTTGTCTTCCACCCGCACCAGCCTTGCGCTGAATTCGCCCTTCTTGCCGCTCGGATCGGTATGTGTAAGCGTGTATTCAAGCTGTCTATCGCAACATGCCAACGCCCAGGTCTCGTTCGTATCCCTGTCCGCCCAAACTCCGATCAGGGAGCTGTCGAATATGAGATCCTGCTCTGTATAAAGAGGGTTCAATGAGGGAACGCAGGATGTGCCGATGGCGCTTGTAAGAACAAGCGCCAAAGTTGCCAAATATGTAAGTTTGATTTTCATACTTCACCTATTTATGGATGTAAAACCAACTTAGCGAACAAGCCAGCATGGTCCGACGGCCTGAAGCCGGAGGCCGTAATGTCACTGTTTTCTTCACCGACGAGATCCGACGACGACGCGGTTAGAGTTCCGCGTGAAAGGATCAGATCGACCCGTTGGTTTGGGTTGAGTATGACCGACGGAACCTCATCTGATAACGGCCACGTAAAGCCTGGCTGGGCGACGTTTGTAACGCTCCAGACGTCTGAAAAACCTGCGCCCGTGATTATTTGATAAGAAAAACCGCCACTAGCTGCATCCGAATTAAAATCGCCGGCCAAGATCGTAGGAAGCTCGGTGTTTGCAGGTCCCTGCAACAACTCGGACGCTTGCGCCCACTGCACTGGTTCGTAAAAGGATTCAAGATGGGCATTGATGAACCGGTACGTTTTTCCGCGGTGTTTTATATCCGCGGATGTCCAACCGCGCGGAACGGTAAGAGTCGTTCCCAGTAGTTCCACAGGCAGCAAGGTATTGAACGTACCCGCGCTGACGGATTCGATCTTGATATCAGAGGTCTGGAGATCGGTTCGCGCGATAATCACAACTCGATCCGTATATCGAATATCCAGGGCCGACGTTGGGCTGAAGACGCCGGTCAACTCAGCGTCCAGATTTGTTTGAACTGAGATCGCCGCGTAATGCGCCCCGCGGGCTTCAAGGCGGTCTAGAAGCAACTGAAGAAAGTCGAACGCGACTTCTTGTGCCGGAGCGGGATCCTGCGGAAAGCCGTACCGCCAAAGTGCAACCTCCTGCAGTCCGACGACGTCCGGCTGATTGCTCGCGATCTGATCAGCGATCTCATCTATCCTTTCCGGAACATTGCTCGCCTGAACATCGGTGAAGGCTTCGCCCACTTCAAAAACAAGTTCCAGGGGTGACTGAGACTCAAATATTCCCGAGAATTCAGTTCCGGGATACATGTTGTAGGTCATTACCCTTATCTCTCGCTCCGATTCATTCGCATGAACGAATGGAGCGCAGATCGAAATAAAGATGATGAGCACCAAGATTTTCACTGTCATAGCTTTGGGTTTCATTTATTTTCTCCTTGTCTGATAACTTCTTCTGTCTGCCCGAAAATGCCGGGTGAATTCGCACTTCGCCGGATCAGCGATTGAAGATTTTCGGTCGTGTCAGTAATGACAATCTCGTTGTCGACAAAGGTGTGCTTGAGTGTTTCCGGATACCTTGCGAGATAGCCTTTGAGCCAGTTGGGGTCGATATACGATATGCGGAGTTTGTCGGTCTCGACGGCGATCGCCATTAGCGAGTGGGTCCGCAAAAGGCTCGGGCCGTAATTTTCAGGATTTTTGATCGGGGTAAGATCGAGGAATGTTTTCCCATCCACCTGGAACAGGGCCGCCTCGAACAATGTGGTCTCTCCGTCTTCATTTACCTGGGTAACCCGGTATTTTTTTGGCCCACGGCGTTCGAAGTGCCAAGTGTCTTTGTACTGAAGATCCGTCCATTTGCCGATCAGGCATTGGTTAAAGATCAGATCGCGTTCCAAATAGTATGGGTTAAGCGAAGGAGCACATCCGCTCATGAGGATGGCGGCGATCACGAGTAAACTGGTGCCAAATATCTTCATCTATTCGACCTCCCTGTATTGAAATTGCTTCGAGGAAATCGGGTGAATTGCTTCCTTAACCTGTAACGCAACATTCGAACAGGAAATGGCTCACACATTTTTGCCGATCGTCCGGAAAAGGCCGCCGAATCGCCGTATATAAGGGCCGATAACAAAGAAAAAAGAACTGTTGACGCGTGAATGGGTTAAGCCTATGATTGCCGTACGTTAAACCGTACATCCGTCTAATAATCTGAATGGCCGAGGCAACCCCGCAGCCCGATAAGGTCTCTGAGATGCTCAAAGCATGGAGCGCGGGCGACCGCGAGATCGCCGAGGAGTTCATGCCGCTTGTTTACGATGAGCTGCGCCGGCAGGCACGACGGTTTCTCAGAAAGGAGCGGCCTAATCACACGCTGGCAAGCACAGCCTTGGTTCACGAGGCGTACATCAGGCTTGTTGATCAGCATGATGTTACCTGGCAGAACCGGGCACATTTTTTCGGCGTTGCCTCGGAAATGATGCGCCGCATCCTGGTAAATCACGCCATACACGTGAAGCGGCAGAAGCGCGGCGGAGAAATACAATGGGTCACGCTCGACGCCGGGATCCCGGCTATGGATCCTGCAGAAAATGTCGACCTTGTTTGCCTTGACGAAGCCTTGACCCGGCTTGAAACACTGGACCAGCGACAGGCTCGAGTCGTCGAACTAAGGTATTTTGGGGGACTGGATATCGAAGAAACGGCAGAGGTACTGGAGATCTCGCCGGCTACGGTGAAACGCGAATGGAATATGGCCCGCGCCTGGCTGCGAGCGGAACTCGCTCCTCCGAATGAATGAACCCTTCTGACTATAAAAAAGTCAAAGACATCTTCAATGCGGTTCTCGAGATCGAGCCGGAGGGCCGTGCTGCTTTTTTGGATGATAGATGCGACGGCGAGAACGGCCTTCGGGATGAAGTAGAGCGGTTGTTGGCGTCTTGCGATAGCGAGTTTCTGGAAACACCGGTCATTGGGCCTTTTGCGGAAGACATCAGCCTACGATCATCGCACTCTGGTCAGCTGATCGGTCATTACAGCGTGATTACGAAGATAGGCGCCGGTGGTATGGGTGACGTGTACCTTGCCGAAGATACCAAGCTAGGCCGTCGTGTTGCTATCAAAATACTGCCCAAAGAATTTACTACCGACGCCGATCGATTAAGCAGGTTCCACCTCGAAGCTCGTTCGGCTTCCTCCCTAACACACCCGAACATTCTGACGATCCATGAGATCGGTGAATGGGAAAGCACCCATTACATTGCCACGGAGTATGTCGAAGGCGAGACGCTGCGACATCGCCTGAGCCGCGGAAGGCTTACGATCGACGAATCGATGGAATATGGCGTCCAACTTGTCTCCGCGGTCGTGGCCGCGCACGAAGCCGGAGTAACCCACAGAGACATAAAGCCCGAGAACATAATGATCCGGCGCGACGGCCTTGTAAAAATACTTGATTTCGGCTTGGCAAAGTTTTCGGGCTCGTTCGTGGCAGATGCTTTGCCAGTTTCGAGTGACGGTCCCACCGTTAGGATCGTCAATACCGAGCCCGGAATTATCATGGGAACGGTTCAATACATGTCGCCCGAGCAAGCGCGCGGCCAAATAACGGATGGCAGGACGGACATATGGAGTCTCGGATGCGTACTCTACGAAATGCTCGCCGGCAGTCCGCCGTTCTCGGGCGCGAATTCAGCCGACCTGATCGCGGAGCTCGTAAAGACCCATCCAAAATCACTATCCGAATACGATCCTGAAATTCCCGAACGGCTTGACGAGATCGTCGCGAAATCCCTTGAGAAGAACCCGGATGAGCGATATCAGACGGCGAAGGACCTGCTGATCGACCTTAAACGTCTGAGGCGGCGTTATGGCTTCGAGGGTGGGGTTGAGCGCTTGGACCCGGCGGTTACGACCGATCCCGGAAACGGAGCCGTAACCGGTCCAAATCTGATCAACACGAAAAGCGGCCCGAAAGATCTAACCACCGTCCGCGGCACGGAATATTTCATTTGGGGCATCAAGGCACACAGGGTGTTGGCCGTCGGGATCGGGCTTTTGATAGCCGCCCTGCTTGGCGGAACTGTCTATGTCGTCCGCAATTACTGGAAAGGCCCAAACGAATTACGCATTGAATACGCAAATAAGATCAAACTCGCGGCCCAAGCGCTTGAGGCATCTAATTTTCCGTCAACCAAACAATTTTTGGACGAAGCAAGACCAAGTCCCGGCGAAGATGACCTGCGAGGTTTCGAATGGGGATATCTCTCGCGGCTCCTCGCGGAGCGAACAGCTTCTCAGCCGCTTCTGCTTACTCATGAGAGTTTGGTTAACGAGGTAGCATTTTCACGAGACGGCGAGACGCTGGTCACAGCCGGGGGCGATAATAAAGCTCATCTGTGGGATGTGTCCACGGGTCAGCAGATAGCCGAGTTTGTGGGCCATTCGAAGCCCATAGTGTCCGTCGCTCTTTCGCCTAACGGCAAGAAGTTGGCAACCGGAAGCGTCGACGGGACTGCGAAGCTTTGGGACGTTGCGACTCGACGATTATTATTGCCCATCGAAAGCTTAGATCAGACGATCACACTAAATCGATTGATTTTCTCACCGGACGGGAATACGCTCTACGGCGAAGTCGCCGATCGCGCGCTCAAAGGTTGGGATATTTCGACTGGGGCAGAAGTTTCGGATCGCATCACATCGCTCGGATTGCGCCATCCGTTTGCATGGTCGCCGGACGGCAAGTATATTGCGGGGCAACGTCCGGACAGGTCGGTGATCGAAGTAAGGGAGGTCGCAAGTGGACTAAAGGTTGCGACGCTCGACGGCAATTTCGGCTTCGTTACTGACGTTAAGTTTGCCCCAGATTCAAAATCAATTCTAACGGCCGGTACTGACGGAATCGCAAGACTATGGAGCCTGCCGAAGGGCACCGAAGTATGGAAATTCACGGATCTAACCGGCGCGATGGCATTTTCTCCTAATAGCAAGACTGTTGCCACCGGCAACAAGCAAACTATCAAACTTTGGGACGTAGAAAAACGATTCGAGATAGCAACCCTTTACGGCCCTACCAGGAACGTCGGTTCGATCGCATTCTCGCCTGATGGCCGCAAACTTGCGTCGAGCGGCGGTTGGGAGAATGTGGCGCGGGTCTGGAACGTGCCGACTCGGGAAACACGAGGTATCTTGCGTGGGCATAGTGCTGCGATAATCGGGCTCTCGTTTTCACACGACAACAAACTGATCGCCTCAGCCAGCCAAGACAAAACAGCAAAGATTTGGGATGTCCAAACCGAAACGGATATTCGGACATTGGTCGGCCACACAGATCACGTAAATTCCACTTCGTTTTCGAAGGATGCTAGGATCTTGGCGACCGCATCTCAAGACGGAAAAGTAAGGCTGTGGGATGTAGTTTCCGGGAGAAAGCGACAGGAGTTCGATACCCGCAAATCGGGAGCTGGTGCAATTCTTACTCCGGATGGAACAAAGATCGCGACTGGCTACTTCATGGGAGCTCCGGGGGTTCAGATCTGGGATGCCGGGACTGGAAAGGGAATTTGCTCATTTGGGATCGGTGATCGTGGAACGTTCTGGGCGGAATTCTCAAAAGATGGCTTGCAGATCACAGCATCGTTCGGCGATAACACAGTTAGGCGCTGGGACACATTAACCTGTAATGAAATATGGCGGTTCAATGGCAACGCGGCTTCAGAATACGCCTCAATTTTCAGATCCGATGGTAAACTCGTCGCTCTCGAGTTTTTCAATAACAATCGCAGCGTAAAATTGATCGAACCGGAAACAGGGAAAGAGGGTTCTTCTATAGGTGGGGATTCCGAATTCGGAAGTATTCGTCTTTCACCCGAGGGGAGCAGACTTGCCACTTCAGAAGATGGCACCCTAAAACTATGGGATGCAGC
>DATFEW010000111.1:0-3058 GCA_035250805.1 Pyrinomonadaceae bacterium | reverse complement strand
TTCTTCACCCAGCCGGGATTAACGCAGACGCTTGCAAAACCGAACTGAGCGGCCTCGTCGCAAAGCTTTCGGATGTCGGATTCCGATGCCTCGGGTTTTAGCAGCGTGTGGTCGATCAGGCTCGCCCAGTCGTGTGCGGTTGCCGTTTCCCCAAGCACGATCCCAATCCGCTCAGCACCGGCATCGACGATCCGCTCGACATCGGCACGGCAAAATGTGGGGCAATACTCGTCACCGCCGAGCTTTGCGATCACCATATCGGTGATCTGATCTACCAGTTGTTCGTAGTTTCCGTTCTGCTGCATGTCGAACGCTTATTTTATCACCGATTTTCTTCTTACCGGCGTTGCAATACAGAGAGAATAAAATACGTCAGGACGCTGAGGACAAATGCATAAACAACCATGAAAGGGAGGAAGATCAGGTAAATCGAGAATTCCCCCAGTTCAAAACGCATGCCGCCGCCAGATGGCAGAATCAACGCTAATGGGAGAAGGTAAAACGCCCAAAAAAACCAATCGAGAAAGTAATGAATTGACTTCCAATTCCATTCGGGGTGATTACTCCACGTGAAGAGAATTAACTGAAATGACAATAATAGGCCGAAGCTGAGTAAGAACGTGCGAGATTTGATCATATTGAGTCAATCGTAGAAAGTCTTATTAATCCACCCGACTATTTGCGATATTGCATCTCGACGGAATCGATCTTGGCGACACGACGCATATGGCGTTCCTCGGTCAGTTTGGTAATTGCAAATGCGTGAACTATCTCTTTCACTTCGTCGAAGGAATTCTGGCCGCTGCCGAGCGTCAGAACATTCGCGCCGTTATGCTCCCGGGAGTTTTTCGCGAGACCAGGCGAATAGCACGCCGCGGCACGAACCCCCGGAACCTTGTTCGCGGTCATCGCGCTGCCAATCCCTGCACCGTCGATGATGATCCCCGCATCGACGTGCTTTGCCCCGACCGCCTTCGCAACCGCGTGGGCGAAATCAGGATAATCAACCGCGTCCGTCGAGCTCGTTCCGAAATCGCGAACTTGCAGGCCAAGATCGGTGAGGTAGATTTTAAGCTGTTCCTTCATCGCAAAACCGCCGTGGTCGGCTCCGATCGCGACCGATTTGATAAGAAGTCCTGCATTCCGGGACTCCTTTCTCATCAAAACAAGCTGCTTGTCCGAAACGATGTCGGCCGCAAGCGGCGTCAGCTTCGCATCCTTTCCGATCCGGATACGCGAACCGTCTTCCAGACCGCGGAGATCATCCTCGGTAATGAGCGACTTGGACGATTCGTCGCGATCAAAATCGCGACCGAGTTTATCCTTCAGGGAATTGACGATCACGTGCTCGGGCGCTGAATCGGAAGCCGCCGGCGCCTCCGGCTCAACGGGAACAGACTCCAAAAGCTCCCGCACCATTGCACGTACTTTTTCACGGGTTTCAGGTGAATTTTCTGCCATGTTTGAACAAATGAGGAACGCTCGGACTCGCTTGTAAATTATAGACCGATTGAATAGTATTGCTAAAAATCAAAATCCGAAAAACAATATGTCCGCGGAACCGACGCTCGAATCCTCTACCGAATTTACAAACTCGAATCTCGAAGTTCTTTACACAGAATCGCAGATAGCCGAGAGGGTTGACGCTCTTGGTGCTCAGATCACCCGTGATTACGCGGGCAGGGAGCTGGTTCTGGTAAGCGTGCTTAAAGGTTCGTGTGTGTTCCTTGCCGATCTTATGCGTGTGATCGATCTGCAAATGACGATCGACTTTATGTCCGTTTCCAGTTATAAGAACGAATTGAAGTCGACCGGCGACGTCGAGATACTGAAGGACCTGAGCAACCCGATCCGCGCAAAGGATGTTCTAGTCGTCGAGGACATAATTGACACCGGCCTTACGTTAACAAGGCTGCTCCAGATTCTCGGTTCACGAGGTGCTAATTCGATCAAGCTGGCGACGTTCTTAGACAAGCCGGAGCCGAGGATCAGGAAGGAGCTAAAGATCGATTACACGGGATTCGTTGTGCCGAACAAGTTTGTCGTGGGCTATGGACTCGATGCCGCGGGCCGTTATCGCAATCTTCCGTTTATCGCCGTAGTAAAGGATCCTTCTAAGGCTTAGGCCCCGGTCGCATCCACTGAAGGGTCATACCTCCGTCTGCTCGCAAGAAGTCCCTTGAACAAAAAGAACAAACAGAAGAGGTGAAATCCGAAGGCGAAAAGCTCGCGATATGCGAGCAGAACGACTGCATCAAAAAAGTAAATGAACATCCCAAGGATGAACGCAAAATCGCTGCCCTTTCTCGCAAAATAGCCAAATACCGCGAACAATCCGGCCAGCGCGATGTTGAGTGCCAGAGCTGCCGCACGCTGCGTTTCATTGCCGGCGAAATTTGCATCGACGTACTGGCTCATTCCTAGTCCCACCAGATGATTGGCAAAATTGAAGAAATAGATCAACAGGCTGTTTGCGATGGCCAGAATGGCGATCCAGAAAAACCAATTCGCTCCCATTCGCATTTCGGCGATCTTTGCCGCGCCGGATGTAAGGTCTCGCTCGTTAGTTTCATCGGCCATAACGGTAGGCTCCTGTACGATTTTGTTTGAACAGCGGAATTCTAGCACAGGTTTTTTATCCAGGGCGATTGGTCGGGAACAGGCCGCGTCCGCGTTGACTAAGCCGAAGCGGTTGCGTATAATCTCATCTTTTCGGCCAGAGGCGGCATAATTCGCTTTTATCCGAGGGAGCAATTCATAAATGAGTTACGCGATCATCAAAACAGGCGGTAAACAATTCCCGGTCGAGGCGGGCCAAACACTACGCGTGCCTTCGATCGACGCCGACGAAGGAAAAAAGGTTGATATCGACGCGCTGGTTGTAGATGGTAAGGTCGGCGCCGCGACTGTAGCTGCCACGGTTATCGGCCACGGCCGCGGTGAAAAGATCATCGTGTTCAAAAAGAAACGACGCAAGCAGTACAAACGCAAGCAGGGCCATCGGCAGGGATATACAGAGATCAAGATAGATAAGATTTAATATTCCAGATTCCAAATT
>DATFEW010000080.1:0-11514 GCA_035250805.1 Pyrinomonadaceae bacterium | reverse complement strand
GCGCGGTGATCAGATCCTATTCCTGCCCAAGATCGATTGGGTGATCAATGATAGGCATACGCTTACGGCCGTGTACAACCGGCTTCGCTGGGATTCGCCGGCGGGTGTTCAGACGCAGGCAGTCGTCAATCGTGGTCGCACAGCCTTCGGTAGCGATTTCGTCGACATCGATACTGTAAATGTTCGACTTAATTCGTCCTTTTCAGCCACGGCCCTGAACGAGATCCGCGGTCAGTGGTCACGCGACCTTGAAAGACAGATTGCCGATACGCCGGACCCTTCAGAGCCGACTACCGCAAATGGCTTCCCGCCAACGGCCGCGATAGCAAGTAATAGCGGCGGAATTACCATCGGCAAGCCGAACTTTCTTGATCGGGCTGCGTTTCCTGATGAAAAGCGTTGGCAGATTGCCGATACGGTCACGCTTATCAGGGGCATTCACACCTTCAAGTTCGGCGGCGATTTCAATCACGTTAAGGACGTGAAAGATAACCTGTTCCGAAACGCGGGCGAATACAGTTATAACAACCTTGGTGCCTGGTTGCAGGATTTTGCCAATCAGCCGGGCAGATGTGCCAGTACGTTTAACAAATGTTATGCAAGCTTTGCCCAAGGTTTCGGTTTGACCAGGATCGACTTTTCGACCCAGGACTATAACTTTTTCCTCCAGGACGATATCCGGCTCGATTCGAATGTGACGGTCAACTTCGGAATGCGTTGGGAATACCAGGCGCTTCCCGAGCCGCAGCTTCCCAATCCGGCTCTCCCTCTTTCACAATCATTCCCGAGCGATTGGAACAATTTTGGACCTCGGATCGGCTTTGCGTGGGCTTTCGGAGAGAACAGCGAGAACGTCGTTCGTGCCGGCTACGGTATCTTCTACGGCCGGATAACGAATTCCGCGATATCTAATGCGATCACGAATACCGGCGTGCCCGAAGGTGAGCGTCAGTTCTTTAGTTCCCCGAGCGCGACCACACCGACCTACCCGAACGTGTTTTCAACGCTGCCGGCGATCGGTGGTGTGAGTGACGTGATCGTCTTCAGCCCCGAAATGCAAAACCCGACTATTCACCAGATGGATCTGATCTATGAGCGCCAACTCGGTCGAAATACGGTGTTCGCGGTTACGGGAATGATAAGTGTCGGCCGGCATCTGCCGACATTCGTCGATACGAATCTGAACCCGCCGTCTGCAACAACAACATTTCGGGCGATCGGAGGGCCCTTCGCCGGAGAGTTCCTGACGTTCCCGCGGTTCGCCGGGCCACGGCCGAATACCGCCTTCGGTCGAATCACCGAGATCCGCAGCAAGATTAGCTCGGAATATTATGGCTTGGTCTTTGCGTTGAACCGACGGCTTACAAATGGAATACAGTTCCAGACGAGCTACACCTACTCCCAGGCGACCGACAACGGACAGGGTTCGCAAACGTTCACCAGCGCAAACTGGCCGCTCAATCCGTTCGATCTGGAGCTGGAACGCGGACTTTCTACGTTTGATATTCCTCATCGATTCGTTGCGAGCTTAGTGTATGCCCCGGGCACCCTGTTTGGACTCGGTGGTGATTCGGGCTTTGGGCGTGCGATCCTTGGCGGGTGGACCATCGCCCCGGTCGTGACCGTGCAATCCGGTTTTACATTCTCCCCGACTGTTTCGGGTAATGCTCCGAGCTCGACGAGCACCGGTATCCTAGGCGCTGGCGGTTTTAACAGGATGCCCAACCTGCCGGTAAATTCGTTTAGATCGCCATCCCTCTTTAATGTCGATCTTCGAATCGCGCGACGGATCAAGTTTACAGAAACTATGAACCTCGAATTTCTCGCAGAGGGGTTCAATATACTCAATCGGGCGAATTTTACGAACATGAATACACGGCTGTATTCGGTCGTGACAAATATTACCGGTTGTTCGAACGCCGCTCCGTGTTTGAACTTCGACCCGCTGTTCGACACTCCGTCCGGGGCCGGAAACAGCATCTTCCGCGAGCGGCAGATCCAGCTTGCGGTTAGGTTCCAATTTTAGTTTCGATCTGGCCACATTGTGGTCGGTCTGAAACCTTTGGGCACGCCTTGTAAGGGGCGTGCCTTTTTTAATTAAGTTTGAGTTTTGAGTTAAGAGATCGGTCCAGGACATGTCTGTCGAACTCTCAACTCGAAACTCTCAACTGATTCAGAGGTGTATAATCTCCTCGGAATGCGTATCTTGCATGTATCCTCAGCTCGCACTTTCGGCGGCGGTGAGCGGCATTTTGTCGATCTTACCCGCGGCCTTACCGAGCGCGGACATGAGGTTTTTGCCGCATTACGGCCTAGCTGCAGCTGGAAAAACCGTCTGGACTTCCTGCCGCCTGAGCGCTTATATCAGGTCTCGATCAGGAATTCGTTCGGAGTGCTCAGCGCGATGCGGATCGCCGATTTTGTTCGTGAGAATAAAATAGAGATCGTTCACGCACACGTCGCACGTGATTATATTCCGGCGAGCATCGCATGCATGGCGTCGCCTGCAAAGTTCGTTCTTACACGACACCTGCTGCTTCCCCTGAAACCGTTCAATCGATTCGCCCTTAAGAATCTTACTCGAGCGATCGCCGTCTCGGACGCGGTGGCGGAAAATCTGAAGGATGTCTTTCCGAAGGAAAAGATACGGACTGTCTACAACGGCGTCGATACGCGTTTTCGCAAGATCGAATGCGGCAAAAAGCTGGACGAAGAATTCCGGGTCTTTCATAATATTACTTTGAATGCGCCATTGGTCGGCACCCTCGGCGAGCTGAAGGAGTGGAAGGGCGAGCGGGAATTTGTACTGGCTGCAGCTGAGATAGTTAAGGCGGTCCCCGATTGCCAGTTTGTCGTTGTCGGCGAAGACAACACTTTTGACAAGAAGTTTCGGCTCGAGCTGCGTCGGCTTGTCCGGACGCTCGATCTCGACGACCGCTTTCTTTGGCTTGACTGGCTTGAGGACACACGCCCGTTCTTTGCGGCAATCGATGTTTTCGTATCGCCGTCGCGTTCGGAGAGCTTCGGCCTTGCAATCCTCGAAGCGATGGCAAGCGGCGTCGCCGTGGTTGCTACCGAGACCGACGGAGCAAAACAACTGCTTGGCATAAATGGCCGCCTGGTCCGGATAGAGGATCCTGTCGATCTGGCGCGCGGCATAACGACTTTGATCGAAGACGAACGGATGCGAGAAACGGCCGCAGCCGACGCGGCGACCCGCGCCGCTGCGATGTTCGATCTCGAAAGAATGGTTGACGAGACGCAGGAGTTATATGAAACCATCGTTAGTGAAAAGTAGCGCACCAATGATCAGTTTCGACAGATCGATCTGCGGCGATTACGACGCCGCGACCAGCCGCGAATGGCTTGAGACCAATGGCATCGGCGGCTTTGCCTCGGGCACTATCTCCGGTTCAAACACTCGCCGGTATCACGGATTGCTTACAGCCGCCACGCGTCCCCCGCTTGGCCGAATCACGACAGTGTCCAAATTTCTCGAAACGCTTACCGTTGGGAATGAGATCGCCGAACTTTCCGCAAGCCGGTTCTCGGGAAACGTCGACACCCGCGCGTGCCGGTTTATGTCGCACTTTCGTCTCGATCCATTTCCCGTTTGGACTTTTCGCGTTGGCGACTTCCAACTCGAAAAGAGACTGTTCATGGCGAACGGATTGAACACGACGGTCGTGACGTACTCAGCACTTGGCGATCCGAAGGATGTCTCGCTCGAAATAAAGCCGCTGCTTGCGTTTGTCGACTATCACAGCCTGCAGCACGAAAACTCGAGATTTCAGATAGCCTTTAGATCGCACGCCACCGTTGTTTCGGTTCGCCCGTATCCGGAAATGCCGGAAGTATATTTTCATCACAATGCGATTACGATCGAACCGACCGGGACCTGGTACAAAGCTTTTGAATATTCGATCGAACAGGAACGCGGCTTCGAATCTCAGGAAGACCTTTTTCAGCCGTTCCTGATGCGATTCAATCTTCAACACGCTGCGGAAGTGATCGTAACTACTGATGACAGCACAAAGCCGGCCGCACAATTGGAAAACGATGAGATCAAGCGGCGAAGTGATTTGGCCGAAATCGGTAAAGCGGCTGATGAAACGATGGAAACTCTTACGCTCGCTGCCGATCAGTTCGTGGTCAAGCGTGGATCAGGCCATACGGTCATCGCCGGCTACCCATGGTTTTCGGATTGGGGCCGCGACACAATGATATCGCTCCCCGGGCTAACGCTAACGACGAATCGGCATAACATCGCGCGTGAAATAATCCTCGAGTTTTCAAAACACATTTCCGAAGGAATGTTGCCGAACCGTTTCCCGGACGAAGGGGAAGAGGCCGAGTATAACACGGTCGATGCAACGCTCTGGTACTTCGAAGCGATCCGCGCCTACGTGGAAGCGTCGGACGACTTCAAGACCGTGAGCGGCGAACTATACGAGAAACTTTCACTCGTCGTGGCGGCCCACCTGCGCGGTACGCGGTACAACATACATGTTGACACTGACGGCCTGCTATACGCGGGCGGGCCGGGGGTCCAACTTACGTGGATGGATGCAAAGGTTGGTGACAAGGTCATCACACCCCGCACCGGAAAGCCGGTCGAGATCCAGGCACTTTGGTTCAATGCTCTCAGGATAATGCAGGGCCTCGCATTGCGGTTCGGCCATTCTGAGGACGCATTGCGATTTGCCTCGATGGCCGACCTTGCGAAGCTGAGCTTTAATGCGTTGTTCTGGAATGAACTTTCGGAGTGCTTGTTTGATGTTGTCGGGAACGGTGAACGCGACGGCTCTATACGGCCGAATCAAATATTCGCTGTGTCGCTCGGGCATTCAATGCTGGCGCCTGATCGAATGAAAAAGGTTGTCGATAAAATCGAGTCTGAGCTTCTCACGCCGATGGGGCTTCGGTCGCTCTCGCCGTACGATCCGGCGTATATTCCCTTCTATCGCGGGTCGCCGTTTGAACGCGATTCGGCATATCATCAGGGCACCGTGTGGGCGTGGCTTATCGGGCCGTTTATCGATGCGTATCGAAAGGTCTATCCCGAACGGCTGGACCGGATCCGGGAATTACTCACACCGTTGGCAGGACATCTGAAAGAAGCGGGGGTCGGGCAGATATCAGAGATTTTCGATGCGGAACCGCCCCACGCACCGCGCGGCTGCTCAGCACAGGCGTGGAGCGTGGGCGAGTTCATCAGGGTCTTAGCAAACTTGTCGTAAACCATAGGTACGTTAAACTTAGTCATATGAAAAAGGCAGGCCTCTTCGTTCTGCTAGCCGCAGGATCGTTGATGAACGTCTACATGCAAACCGCCCAGGAGTTCGCTGAACTGTGGGACAAAGAGCACATTACGAATAAATTTCCTTCGAATGTCCGACATAAAGATCTTCAAACTTATCTGGAGGGATTAAAAAAGCTCGGGGTAAAGGTTGAGGAAGTTGGCCGCAGTTACGCGAACCGCGAGATCTATCAGATCGAATGGGGTAAGGGCCCGAAACGCGTCTTCCTTTGGTCGCAAATGCACGGCGACGAACCGACTGCGACCTCCGCCTTGATCGATATGTTCACGATCCTTCAAAAAAATCGTGATAAGGATTGGGTCAAAAAGCTTGAAAGCGAGTTGACGATACGCGCCGTACCGATGGTCAATCCTGATGGCGCAGAGCTTTATGTTCGCCGAAACCTGCAAGGTATTGATATCAATCGTGATGCACAGGCGCTCGTTACGCCCGAGGCGCGTTTATTAAAGAAACTGCGTGACGAATGGCAGCCCGAGCTCGGGTTTAATCTGCACAATCAGAACGAGCTTACTACCGCCGGCCGGTCCAACAAGCAGGCCGCGATCTCGTTCCTTGTCGTGTACGGCGATGCCCCGAAAACCGAGAACGATGGGCATTTACGTAACAAACGGATCACAGCGCAAATGTCCGATGCACTCCGCCAGTTCATTCCCGGGCATATGGCGCGCTACCCTGATGGATTTACATCAACGGCTTTTGGCGACAACTTTTCAGCTTGGGGAACCCCGGTGATCCTTATCGAAACCGGAGCACTTCACGGAAAGGACGAGATGTTCCTTGTAAAAATGAACTTCGTTGCTTTTCTGACGGCGCTCCGTTCGCACGCGGACGGTTCCAACCACACCATCGATCCTGCTCGGTATTTTGAACTTCCAAATAATGCATCGGGTGGGCTTTTTCATTTCATTTTTCGCGGCGCAAACGTAGTTCTGCGGTACGAGCCGTCCATTGGTGTTGCAGACCTCGGATTAAATCTGGAACGCCGGCGGGCCGAATTTCCGTCACCGACGAAGATACGCCAGGTTGGCGATCTGGCCGCCTACTACGGGTTGGATGAGTACGATGCTTCGGGGTTTTTCGTAACCGGTCGGGTGGAGCCGGTGAAACCCGGGAATATGGGTGAGCTTTTGTTCTATAAGAAAGACCGCAAGATCGACTGGACGGTCCCTGATCTCGAAAAACAGTACGAACCGGACGCGATACTTTCGTTCGGAAAGTGGATAAAAGGAGCCGGCGTCGTTCCGAAAAAGAATTAGTGCTAAGTCTTCTCAAGATAAAGAACATTGCGCTCATTGGCGCGCTTGAGGTCGAATTTGGACCCGGTTTGAATTTACTCACGGGCGAAACGGGTTCGGGGAAGTCGATCATCGTAGACAGCCTTGGAGCGCTTACGGGCGAGCGGGTTTCTTCCGATCTGATCAAAGACGGCGCCAATACGGCGCAGATCGAAGGATTATTCGAGGTCCAACATGATCCTGCCCTGCACTTGATCTTCGAATCGAGCGGTATACCGATTGAAAACGGCGATCGCTTGGAACTGATCATCCGCCGAGAACTTTCGACTACGGGAAAGAACCGTGTCTATATCAACGATCAGTTGGTAACGGCGTCGTTGTTAAAGCGCCTCGCTCCCTATCTCGTAGATATCCACGGCCAGGGTGAGCAGTTTTCTTTGTTCGATCCTGTGTCGCACTTGAACCTTTTGGATGAATTTGTCGACAATGAAAAGCTTCTGGAACATACTGCCAATGCATTCCACGCTTTTTCTGACGTCAAGAATGAGTTGGCTGCGCTACAAAAGGACGAAGCCGAAAAACTTCAGCTCGTAGACATTTTGAAGTTTCAGGTTACGGAACTCGAACGCGCGTATCTCAAGGTAGGCGAAGAGGAGGAGTTAACGGATGAAAAACGCAGGCTCAACAACGTCGAAAAGCTTTCCTCCTTGAGCAGCGAGGCATTTGCTCTGCTATACGATAACGACAACTCGGCCTCGGCAACTTTTGAAAAGGCGGCGAGGAATATTCAGGAACTCGCGGAATACGATGCCCGATTTCGCGATCACGCTGAGGGGATCGAAAATGCTCGGACGTTGATAGAAGATCTTTCTATCGCCACCCGCGATTTTCTCAGCTCACTTGAATTCTCGCCCGAGCGATTGGAAGAGATCGAGAGCCGCCTTGACGGGATCAGCCGCTTGACTCGAAAATACGGTGGTTCTGTTGAGGCTGCGATCGAACATCTTGAACAGTCGAAACGGCGACTTACAAATATCGAAACTTCCGAGCTTCGCGAGAAAGAACTAACCCGAGAAGTCAATGCGAAACGCGCGGACTATTTAAACGTCGCCCAGAAATTAAGCGGAACCCGCGCAAAAGCAGCGAAGCAGTTCTCAAAAGAGGTTGAGAAAAACTTGCAGCCGCTGGCTCTTGAAAAAGCGCGCTTTGAAGTGCGGGTCGACGCTCCGGCCGAACCAGGCGATCATGAATTTGGAATTTCCGGCGTCGACCGCGTCGAGTTCTATTTTTCAGCTAACGTTGGGGAATCGCCCAAGCCCCTTATTAAGGTTGCATCCGGTGGCGAGGCTTCCCGTCTTATGCTCATACTCAAAACGACGGCCAAAACAACCGCGAGCAAAACAGCCGTATTCGACGAGATCGACGCCGGCATCGGCGGACGTGTTTCAGAATCTGTGGGAGCGAAACTAAATGAACTCGCGAAAACGCAGCAAGTGCTTTGCGTAACGCACCAGGCACAGGTTGCATCACAAGCTGATCGGCATTTTCTTGTCGAAAAAGAATTCAGATCAGGTAAAACAATTGTCTCAATACGCGAACTGAATGCGAACGAACGCGTCGAAGAGATCGCTCGGATGCTCGCAGGCGAAACCATAACCGACGCCGCCCGGGAGAACGCCCGCGCGATGCTCGCCGCCGCAGGAATTGGCTACGAAAAAGCGCAAAAAGCTCAAAAATAGATCCTTTTTGTGTATTTGTGCCTTTTTGCAGCCAACAAATATGGCTCCCAATCCTTGCAAAAGTCTTCGCGGCCATACGCTCGAATCCGTTCACCGAAGTCATGATCGAATTACCCAGGAATTAATTTGTCAAAGATCTGAGATCAACTATTCGTTATATGGCTTCAAAAACTCGTTTGCCTTGCGAAGCCGGCGGTAAGATCGTTCGCGAAGTTGCAGGGTATCCGGGCCGTCGCGGCGTACCAGCGAACGAATGTACTCGCTCACCGACGAATGGCAACCGTTGCGAACGCTCTCGTGGATCTTTCGGTACATAGCCTCCGAAACCGAAATGTTCATCGTCCTTCTCATAAATTACTTTTTAACGAATCATTCAATTCCCATCGCGGACACGAAAGGAGAATTAATTTGCCGAACTGTCTTATCTTCTATAAGTTACGGGGAGAGCGGCTTCCTTTTTGTCCGCAAGCAGTCCGTGGGCTGTCCGCAGGCTGTCCGCGGCTTGTTCGGTGATCCGTCAGGACGAATAACTCGTTATAGGCGAACGACTTGCACCAGTTTCTTGTGCCCAATCCCTGCGTATTCAAAGAAAAAATGCCACATTGTGCCACAGCGAGTGCAAGCCGTGTTGCACAGACAGCACAATGTATCACACAGTGGTCGGGAATGTCAAATGTTTTTGCTTTGGGCTAATTCTTTCGCCGATGTGCGGTTGCGGCTTTCTCGAAAAAACTTATACCCACTCGCATGATCGTTCCACGCATCGTGTCTATTTCTCTCACGATCCTTCTCGTACTCCAGGTATTCGCGGCTGGGCAAGCTGTAACCCAGGACGAGATCAGACTGACAACTGCCGAAGCCCCGTGGGTTATGGTGATCGAGGGTAATGGCCTTGACATCAAGACCGTCAAAGTGAAACCCGGCGGCGCGTATTTTCTGCTTTATCCGAACAAGCACGAATTAAACATCTCGCTTTTCATTGAACCGGTCGAGAAATGCAGGACCAGCGATGAATGTCGTGATTTTGTATTGAACGCCGGCAATCCGGCCTGGGGTAAATTTCAGGGTGTGACCAAGGCTAAAATAGGGCCTTTCAGTTATTTCGAATTCTATCGGCCGGAAGTGCAGGGGCAGCCTCTGAAAATGCAGGATATGTACGCCGAGTACGTCGCTGACGGATATTGGGTCGATCTCCATCTTTCAAAAGTCCTTTACAAGAAAGAAGACCGCTCACTATTCGAAAAGTTGGTAAATTCAGTAAGGTTTGTCCCTAAAACCGGAGCGTCCGTGAATAACGAGAGATCGTTCGAACCTATCGTGAAATCGGCTGAAAACTGGCTGGTGAATTGGGATGCGACAAAGTGCGGAGAAAGCTACAGTTCCCTAACATCGATATCAAAGAGCGCTGTTACCGGACAGCTATGGACAGAATATTGTGAAAGCGTGCATAAAGGCCTTGGAAAACTGAAGTCCCGAAAATTGATCGCTACTGCCTATACAAGCTCGTTGCCGACGAAACCGGATCATCCGGGGGCTTCGCTGCGATATCAAAGCGTTTTCGACAATGGACCGGTTATCGAATTCGTTAGTTTGACACGAGAGAAGGACGGAACCTGGACCGTGTCGAATTACCGCCCGCAGTAAAAATCGAAAGTAACTGGAGATCATCACGCAACGGGTTGTCCATTGCGCTGCTTGAACTCTTGTTTCCCAAACACCCTGTCCAGCCACAAATTTGTTAGCTTTTCCTGAATGCTGTTCGCGCGCAGGCGGTCGTTGAGGTTTTTGAAATCGACAAAATCCAGGTGCTGGTCTTGGTTAAAGCAGGAAAAGACGAAAAACTCCTCGCCGGTGTGCGGGTTAACGTGCCGCTGAAGGCATTGGGCGCAGACCTCTTTCATCATGCACTGCATCGGCGAATTTATCGATCCGATCGCCACATGGTCTTCTTTCAAATAGGGCTTGAGTTTTGTATGGCGGGCCTCGCGCACGCTGTTCATCATCCGGTCGGAACCGATGGCGATGATGCGGTCGACATCTTTGAGCGAAAAACGTGTCTGGCCAAATTGGCCCTCCGCGTAACCGACCATAGCCTGAACGATATTGCCGCGAAAGTGCGAATCCTGCGGACGCATCGGGCGAATTTCGTCGGCGCTGTCGGTGGACCAAATGACCTGATCGGTCGCCTTCTCGATCTCTTCGCGCTTGAAAAGATCGTCGCCGCGTTTATAACCGGCAAAGTAAACGACGTGATTGTTGTTTGCCTTCATAGCACGCGCGATCGAGAAAAGCACCGCGTTACCTAAGCCGCCCCCGGCGAGCAGAACGGTTTCGTTCTCGGGGATCTCGGTGGGCGTTCCTGTCGGGCCCATTACAAGAACCTCCTCACCTTCTTTTAGCAGAGAGCAGAGCCGCGACGAAGTTCCCATTTCGAGAACGATCATAGAAAGCAAGCCTTTCTCTTCGTCTACCCAGGCGCCGGTAAGCGCAAGCCCCTCCATCACGAGTCGCGTGCCGTCCACGACCGGAGCGGAAGTTTCGAAATTCTGCAGACGATAAAACTGTCCGGGCCGGAATTTGCGTGCCTGCAGCGGAGCCTTCACGATGACATCCACGATCGTCGGGGTGAGACGTTCTACCTTCACAACGTACGCACGAAGCTCAGCATCGAGCGTGGCTTCGAGCTTGTCGAATATTGCATCGCGTTCAGCCTGCGGCAGCAATCCGCGTGTTGCAAACTCTTCTGCAAACAGCTCAACGACTTTTGAATAACCGTGCTTTGCCGACGCCATCGCCTTAACGACGTTGCCGGCATACTGCGGGTGGTTGTCGCCGTAATAGGAAATGAATTTCCCGTCGTGCTCGTACGATGTAAAGAACCCGGCCTCACCCTTCGCGACTTCAACGACGTGACGACCGCCGTCCCCGTTCCGCTCAACTTTGAACGGCTGAAAAAACTGGCGCCATTCGTCGAGCTTGAACGTACCCGGTTTTTCCTTTTCGTAAATGACATTCGGCGAGGTACCGGCCGCGACACAAACTGTGCGGGCCGGAAATTCGTGAATATCGCTAGTATTCTCAAACTTGGCTGTTTCGGCGACATAGTTGAGCCGTTCAAATTTGATGGCTTTGATCGCATTGAACTCGTCCGGAACAGCCTCGACCGGGTTCATACATTCGACAAAATCGATCCCCTCTTCGAGCGCCTTTTGCACCTCT